>NZ_JAAKNE010000171.1:0-5721 GCF_049170755.1 Aeromonas sp. 604176 | reverse complement strand
CCTTCTTCGCCTTCAACATCGAACACCCAGCCGATATCAGCACCACTGCGGCGCTCAATCTCATGATCTGAGTCGAAAAACTCCATATGCAGTTGTTCTGCCAGATGTCTACCTATGGTGCTCTTGCCCGCACCCATGGGACCTATCAGGAAAATATTGCGTTTCTCAGCCATGTCTTTTCGTTAGTAATTACAAACTGTACGACCCCGATGAATACTGGATCGGGGTACCTATGAACCTTATCTTGCGATGGATCAGGAGGGGGATTATCTCAATAGATATCGGGACTGGCAACCGCAGCCCTTACGCCCCAGCCTCATTGGGGCGTAAGGTTATATGTGTTTTACCCTCACATGTAAAGCATTCAGAAGGCGTCGGTGACTATCTTGGGCGTCACGAAAATCAGCAACTCCCGCTTTTTGTTCTCGCTGGTGGTCTTGCGGAACAAGGCCCCCAATCCGGGAATGTCACCCAGCAACGGCACCTTGGTCACATCGCTCTTTATGGTCTGCTGATAGATGCCGCCCAACACCAGGGTCTCGCCATTGTTCACCAGCACCTGAGTGGTGATGGACTGGGCGTTGATGGAAACCGCATCACCGGTACCGGTCGGTACCGTTTCACCCTTGGTATCCTGGGTCACGGTCAGGTCGAGAATCACCCGATTGTCAGGAGTGATCTGCGGAGTAACCTTCAGGCTCAATACCGCCTTCTTGAAGGTAACCGAGGTAGCGCCACTGGAAGAGGACTCCACATAGGGGATCTCGGTACCCTGTTCGATCAACGCCGGTTTCTGGTTCGCAGTGGTCACCCGCGGACTGGCGATAATCTCGGCCTTGCTCTCTTTTTCCAGCGCAGACAATTCAAGGTCAAGCAGGGTTCCATCGGCCAGACGGGCAACCTGGAATGCCAAGGTACCGGCAGCATTGGTCACCGGCAGATTGACGTTCATCCGATTATCGACCGAGGGTCTGGTAATCGTTGAACTACCGTCGTTATTACCGGACGAATCATTCCCTTCAATAGAGCCTGAAGTGCTGTTGCCGTGACCATCGTTCTTGGTCACTCCCCAACGTACCCCGAGCGCTTCATCGAAACCGTCATCGATGGTCACCATACGCGCTTCGATCACCACCTGCTTGACCGGGATATCCAGAATATCCAGCATCCGCTTGATACTGCTGATAACCTCAGCCGTATCCTTCACAACCAGCACGTTGGTCCGTTCATCCACACTCACCGCGCCACGTGGCGATAGCAACTTGGTACTCTCGGATGAGAGCAGAGCAGCCACTTCGGATGCTTTTGCATAGTTGATCTGCATATATTCGGTATATAACTGGGCCAAATCAGCCACCTGATTCCGGCTCTCCAGCTGCTGTTTCTCCCGTGCCGCAATCTCTTCAGCCGGAGCAACCAGCAGGATGTTGTTATCAAGCCGCTTATCCAGACCGCGCACTTTTAAAATGATGTCGAGCGCCTGCTCCCAGGGCACGCCATCCAGACGTAGTGTCAGATTGCCTGCCACAGAATCGGTAGTAACCAGATTGAGGTTGTTGAAGTCAGCGATAAGCTGCAACACGGTTCTAACCGGGATATCCTGGAAGTTCAATGAGATGGGCTTGCCCTGATACTGCTTTGAAGACGCAGATGCCGCCGTGCGTTTTTTCACTTCGATAATGAACAGTTTATCAGCCTGATCGTAACGGTAATCAAACTGGCCATTAACCGACAGCTCAAACAGGGTATCGTTGCCCTGCCGGGACACCTCAACCTGAGAGACCGGTGTCGCAAAATCCTGCACATTGATCAGATTAAGCAAACCATCAGGCACGCGAGTACCATGAAACTTGGCCAGCACAGTTTGACCGCGGCTGCTCACATCGACGGCAGCCGAGCTGTTGTCAAGTGTGACCAGAAACTCCCCCTGACCATCCTTGCCACGACGAAAATCCACCCCGGTCACCGAGTTGAAATAGGCTCCACTGCCACTGTTTTGATAGCTGCCGAGCAGTGGTTTGCTGGCAGCAGGCGTCGCAACAGGAGGGGTTACCGGTGCAACAGGCATTGACTTGGCAACAACCTGAGAATTGAGCAGTGCCGAAGGAGCTGGAGTGGCCACCATGGCTGAGGAAGCCGTTGCGGCTGGTGCAATCAGGGCGCTTTCGCCATTAATCAGAGCTGATGAGGTCCCTTCACCAAGGGAAACCAGCAATTTGTTACCCTGTTGCTGCACCTGATAGGGAGCCAGCTGATCGAGAGCAATCTTGATATCAAGGCCAGCTCCCTTCCCTTCCACCTTGATGTTGTCTACTCCCTGACGCTGAATAGGCAGCGGGTTCACCTTGAGTGCGCCCACAGCACCGGGGACATGCAGCAGGAGCTGGTTAGGTTGATAGGAGAGACGATCGGTAAAGCCACTCACAGGCTCGCTGAAGCTGAGCTCCAGTTGCAACTGGTCTGCCAGCAATGGATTAACTTTTATCTCTTGCAAGGTTGCCACTGCCCACGCCTGACCAAAGGCACTGGCGCAAAACAGCAAAGCCACTTTTGTTACACTGTCTATGGTTGTTCTCATTGCTGTTCGTCCCTGATTATTGTTTTTCTTGCATATTGGCCATCGCCAACTGGGTTTCTCTTGTTACCCAGCACCCCTTCCCGTCCGGAATGGTTTCCAGTAAATCCACTGCCGTAGGAGTAATCTTGATGACTCTACCCTGATCGAGCCCCATATACTGGTTGAGCCCGACCCGTATTGATTTTCCATCAGGTGTGCTGATCAGGGCCCACAACTGCCCGGCCTTTCCCAAGGAGCCGTGCATTGACAAGCTGGCGAGAGAGTAGTTTTCCAATACCTCTTTTTCTCTGTCCATCATAACCTGTGCGCAATCAGGCTTCACCTGGGCACTATTCGCGCGCCCGACACTTGCTTCTGGTTGCGGCATCATGAAGGGACTACGCAGATCGCGTTGTTGATAGTGCATGGGGGAAAACGGCTTCAACTGGGGTAAGGGTTCAATAGGTACAGGGGGTCTTGCCTTTGTTTCGGCAATATAGGAATCCATCTCCTCCTGACCACCACAGGCCGTCAGCAAGAGGGCAGGTAACAACCAGCAGATGCGTCTCATTGTTTCTGCTCCACTGTTTTACCGTTGTACTTGTAGGTTTTGGCCAGCATCGACATAGCAATCAGGTCTCCCTCATCCTTGCTCTGACTCAAGGTAAAGGAGTCGAGTATGACGATACGAGGCAGGGCTGCCATATCTGCCGTAAACTTGCCGATCTGATGATAATTACCTACTACCTCGATCCGCATGGGCAATTCGGTAGAAAACTCGTGCTTGACCTCAGGTTCCCAGTTGATGCGATTGAGTTTCAAGCCATTATCGGTGGCAATAAAACTGATATCGTCCAGCAAACCGGCGACCTCATGGGTATTGGGCAACTGCTTGAGCTGGGTATCGACCAGTTGCTCGAGCTGGATCATTTGTGCCTTGTAGGCGCCCAAATTGGCTGCCAGCATCGCCTTGCTTTCAAACTGGCCTTTCAGCTCCGTCTCTCTGGCGCTCTCTTTGGTCAGATTGCCTAAGGAATTGGCAATCACGTAGTAATAAATAGCGCCACCAGTCAACACACAGCACAGCAGGATAAAGACAGCTTTCGCCCATTTTGGCCAGCTCGCGATGTCATTCAGATCAAGCTCGTTGAGTTGCTGAAGGTTCATTTTCTCTCCTTGGCCATATCCCCGGCAGCCGCGGTATTATTGGCAATCAGGAACATCATCGAGAATTGACTCAACGATACCGGCGCGACCTCCGCTGCAAAAATGGTGCTTATTTTCGACTGTCCCAGCCAGCCGGAACCATCGATTCGACGCATCATGCTGGCCACTCGACCATAAGCTTCTGTCTTGCCGTTGACATCGATAATATTGTTCTGCAACGAGAGGGTATTGAGGTAAACCCCATTGGGTACCAGAGAGGGCAACTGGTTGAAAAGACGAACGGGCACATTTCGACGCATTTGGAGATGTTCGATGAGTTGCATCCGATCGATCAGCTCCTTGCGACGTTCTTTAAGCAGGCGGATTTCTCCCAGTTGTGCATCCAGGATGGTCATCTCCTGAACCAGACGCTGATTACGCTGCTGCTGGGCGGCAATCTGACGCTCGACCAGCCAGTTGGCAAAGAGGCTCAGTGCGACAGTGACCAACACGAAAAGCCCGAGCAGGGCACCAAACTGTTTCTTTTGCCGCTGAGCACGAGCCTCGCGCCAGGGGAGAAGGTTTATATTTGACATGGTGTAAAACTCCTCAGAGCTAACCCGAATGCCGTCATATATTTAGCGCCATGTACCAGCTCGGCCTCTCCTTTCGGTTTGCCAAACAGGGCGAACAAATCCGGATGAAACACCTCGCAATTGGCTTCCTCTTTTACCTGTACCAACAAGCCAGGCAGCAAGCTGCCTCCCCCGGTCAACACCAGTTTGGCTATATCGCGATAACCTGACGAGCTGCAAAATAGCTGGATATTGCGCCGCACCTGTTGCAACAGCGAGTTGATATGTGGCATCAACACGTCCAACTCATGGTCAACAGGCAAGGTGCCTTTGGTCTTGGCTTGCTCAGCTTCATCGAGGGTCATGCCATAAAAGGAGGAGAGCGCCTGGCTATATTGATCACCGCCGAAATTCTGCAAGCGCGAGTAGATCACCTCTCCCTTGACCAAGGCTGCGAAGGTCATGGCACTGGCGCCAATGTCGATCACCCCGATCGGTCGCTCACTCTCCTGCAACTCGGGCAAACAGGCCACAACGGCCCGCCCCAAGGCATGGGCTCCCACATCCACTACCTTGACGGCAATGCCAGCCTCAGCGAGAGCGCTGACCCGGCCATTGACGCTCTCAGTACGGGCTGCGCTCAACAGGACATCCTGGCGATCTTCACTGGCGCTGGTGTCCAGCACCTCAAAATCGAGGCTGACTTCATCGAGAGGAAAGGGAATTATCTGTTCGGCCTCCAGCTGCACCTGACTCTCCAGCCCCTTGTCACCAAGGCGAGCATCAATCTGGATGACCTTGGTGATCACATTGGAACCAGTCACCGCTGTCGCGGCATAATCGCTGTGGCCAGAGATAAGGCGCTTGAGGGTTTTCAAAGATGGGCTGACCCGCTCGATATCCTGTAGCTGGTAATCAACCAGCGTACCTTTCGGGGTGGCGACCTCGGCAACAGATTCAATATGCAGCTTGCCGGGACGACCAGTGAGGGTAACGGCCTTGATGGTCTGGCTACCGAAATCAATGCCCACCAGGGGGAGGAGGGATCCCTTATTAAATAGCCCAAACATATACACATCCATGCGTTATTGGGTTTTATACCTGAATTGAGTGTAGGACACTCTAATCAGATGAGAGCTTGATCCATCCTAAATGCTCTAACTATCAATGTCATAAAGTTTATACCGAAAAGTGACCCACCTCGCTTTCTTGAGATAAAGGGAGGCACCTTGGTTATTGCTCACTGTAGTGCTAACCTCTCGAATCCTGTCGATGGGTGACTTGCCACAGGAAAACCTCGAATTCCAGATGGCAAAAGGGCTATACTCTGCGCCCGTTGGCTAAATTTAAGACGATTGGTAGTTCTTCCATGCTGAAATGGCTCGTTCGCCTGTTTATTGTCATGATGCTGGGTGCTGTGCTGGGTGTTGCCAGCCTCATCGG
>NZ_JAAKNE010000170.1:0-5798 GCF_049170755.1 Aeromonas sp. 604176 | reverse complement strand
GGCCCTAGGGCCGGCAAACGGGTCACCAGCTGGCGCACTTTGGCAATGCAGAACAAGGCGGCGGGGCTGACGGATCGGCAGAAGCTGGAGAAGGTGAACCAGTTCTTCAACCAGATGCGTTTCATCGATGACATCAAGTTGTGGCACAAGAAGGATTATTGGGCGACACCGCTGGAATTTCTGGGCGCAGCGGGGGGAGATTGTGAAGACTTCAGCATTTCCAAGTATTTTACCTTGCTGGAACTTGGCATCCCTGATGAAAAAATGCGAATGGTATATGTCAAGGCATTGGATTATAACCAGTTTCATATGGTCGTTGCCTACTATGAGACGCCTGCGGCAGTACCCCTGATTCTGGACAATCTTGTCGGATCAATTCGCCCGGCGACCCAACGGGCGGATTTGTTGCCAATTTACAGTTTTAACGGTAGTCACTTGTGGCTGATGAAGGCGCGTGGTCAAGGGGAACTGGCCGGGCAATCATCCCGCTTGGGATTATGGACAGACTTACGCAATCGCATGACATCGGGGCGATTGGCTCGGCCTGCGGTCAATTTGGATGATTAACCTATGACGCTCTACAGACAACTATTGGCAACCATGCTGCTGCTGTTCGGATTGCTGTTTGCCGCCACCTATTGGGTGCAATTCAATTCGACCCGCAACTACCTGGCGCAGCAGCAGGAGACCACCGTCATCAATACGTCCACCGCACTGGGTCTGGCGCTGACCCCCTATCTGGAGAACGGCGACAAGGTCAGTGCCGAATCCGTGATCAAGGCGGTGTTCGACGGGGGTTACTACAAGCTGGTCCGTCTCGATCTGCTGGCCTCCAAGGATGTCATCGAGCTGGAGAACAGCAGCCATATCGAAGGGGTCCCACAGTGGTTCATTGGGCTGGGTCTGTTCCCTGAAGTGGCCAATGAATCGATTTTGACGTCGGGTTGGCTGCAACTGGGCAAGCTGAAGGTCGTCGGCCACCCTGGACAAGCCTACTACGAGCTTTGGAAAGGAATGAGCGAACTGGCCACCTGGTTCCTGGTCGGCTTTCTCGTCACCACTCTCTTGCTGATGCGGGCGCTCAATTATCTGCTCAAACCGCTCAAGCTGATTTGCGATCAGGCGGTTGAAATCGAGCTGCACCATTTCGGCCACGCCATTCCCGAGCCCAAGACCCGCGAGCTGCGGCAAGTGGTACAGGCCATCAATACCCTTTCCAGCAAGCTTGCCGTGCAGTTCAAAGAGCAGGCTGACGAAGCCGAGAATCTGCGAGCCCGCGTCTATGTGGATGCCGTCTCCGGGCTTGGCAACCGCTCTTACTTCGTCGGGCAGGTCAATGCCTGGATTGCGGAGGCCGGGCAGGGCGGGGTCATGCTGGTGGCCGTCGACATGCTGGACGATCTCTATCGGGAAGAGGGCTTTGCTGCAAGGGACAACATGGTCAAGTCCATTGCACAGGTGCTCAGGGAACTGCTGGATGGCTGGGATGGCGCGGCGCTGGCCCGGATCTCGGCGACGGAGTATGCCTTGCTCTGCCCCACCGATGATCTGTCTCAGCTCAAGGAGCTGGCGGAGCTCATCAACAGCCGTATCGCCGATCTGGTTGTCAATCCCATGGGAGAAAGCGGTGCGCTGTCCGTCGTCGGCATCGCCGGCCGTGATGGCAATGACGATCTCTCGGCCCTGCTGACGAAGGCGGATAACGCCCTTGGCAAAGCGCGCAATGAGCGGCGCGGTGCCGTCGTGATGGAAGGCGGCAATGAGCAGGGACTGATGGGACGCCTTGCCTGGCGAGACCTGGTGCAGGATGCCATTGCCAGACATCTCTGGCGCTTCAAGGCACAGCCTGCATGCCGCTTCGATGATGGTACCCGCCTGCATGCCGAGTTGTTCGCGGCCATCTCGCGAGATGGAACGGATTACTTCGCAGGGCAGTTCTTGCCTGCGATCGAGCAGTTCAAGATGGGGGCCGAGTTTGACAAGGCGGTGCTGGAAGCCTGCGTCCCCTTGTTCAAGCAGCAACCGGAATTGGTGTTGGCAGTCAATATCACGGCGGGTTCTCTCTGTTCGGATGAGTTCCTGACATGGCTCAGAGGCTATCTGTCGCTGAACGTGGAGCTGAAGGAGCGACTGCTGTTCGAGATCCCGGAAGCGGCCATCATGAAACACAAAGAGTATGTGACTCATCTGGTTGAGCTGTTGCGAGAGCACGGCTTCTTGTGGGGGGTCGATCACTATGGCCGGCACTTCCAGTCCCTCGGCTATCTGGAAGAGCTGACCCCCACCTATGTCAAGGTGGACCACGGGTATACCAGCCAGGTCATGGAACCAGGCGCCGATACCTCCTTCCTGGCGGCTGTCTGTCGGGCTGCCCACAACGCGGGTGTCACGACCATCGCCACCCGGGTGGAAGATCAACGGCAGGTTGAATTGTTGTCCAGTTTGCATATCGATGGTTATCAGGGGTTCGTTCACCCTGCATTTCCACTGGTATAAGCGGTACAACTCGATAGAAAGGGGCCCATTAAGGGCCCTTTTTTATATCTGTTTAGAATATGTACATCATTTTTACGCGACATATAGGTAATATCACTAAAACTCGCGCTGTTACTTATTTGATTTTTATATGTAAAAAATATTCGTTCGATTCGCTGCATCGGATGAAGTCAAAGAGACTCAACCCTGTACATTTTTGCAACGGAAGCAGGACGGGGGCGTATCTAGAGTGTAGGCATCAAGATCTGTCACCCTGGAGCAATGGATATGCGCACCCAAATCATCGACAAAACCGTGGTCGTCTCTTCCGTAGAAGGCAACGTTCAGATCCTGCTTGCCGATGGCAGCAGTCGTCCTCTCCAGCCTGGCGAGATACTGCAGCCTGGCGCCAGACTCAATATCGCTGATGATGCCAAATTGATGCTGGCTCCCTACGATGACAAACCTGCAGCGGACAATGGTGTCCCGGCAGGGGCAGAGATGCCTCCAGAGGGACAATCTTCCTCATCGGTTGCCAATCATCAGCAAGGCTCGCCTGAAGTGTCGCCAGAAATTGCGGCGTTGCAACAATCCATCCTGCAAGGGGTTGACCCGACCAAGAACTTCGAAGCCTCTGCTGCCGGTGGGGCACCTGCCGCCGGTGGTGGTGGCGGTATCGGCGGGGTCGCTGGGGCCAGTGGCAATGGTGGTTTTGTTGTCATAGATCGCATCGGAGATGCGACTATAGCCGAGGCCGGATTCGATACCGGCTATGATACGTTGATCGATCAGAATGTGCTGCAGGAAGACGATCTTCTGCCCGAGAATCAGCTCGATGATCAGGATGAGTCTGTTGTCACCCAGGAAGATCAGGCCATCAGTGGCAATGTGCTCGACAACAGCAACAATCCGGATGGTCCCCTTGATTCGTCTGTCATTTCCTATAGCTGGGGCAACAATCAGGGAATTGCTGCTGGCGTTGAGAGCACGCTGGATGGGATTGGTACGCTGATCATCAATGCCGACGGCTCCTATACCTTTACCCCCGCGCTGAACTACACAGGCCCTGTACCTGCGGTCAATTACACCGTAACGGATGGGGATGATACCAACGACTCCACTATGACCATCACCATCACCCCTGTAGATGAGCCTGTCTCGCTGAATGGATTGCAGGTCGAGGGTGGTGAGCTTGTCCTTGATGAAGCCGCGTTGCCGGATGGCTCAGCCCCCGATGGCGCAGCCCTGACCAAGAGCAGTACCTTTACATTCAATGCGGCAGATGGAGTGCAAAGCCTGACGCTGGGAGGTGTGACGCTGATCAGCAATGGCCAGGTCTTGACCACCTTCCCCCAGGGGATCCCCAGTCCTTTGGGAAATCAACTGCTGGTGACCGGCGTCAGCTACAACCCGGTGACAGGGGTTGGCAGCGTGACCTACAGCTACACCCTGAACGATAACGAAACACATAACAAACCTGCAAATGATGGGGCTCTGACGGAGAGCTTCAACGTCGTGTTGACGGACCTTGATGGCGACACGACCAGTGCAGGGCTGGATGTCGTGGTGCTGGATGACGTGCCGACGGCGGTGAGCGACGTCAACCTGACGGCGGCGAGCGAGAACAACCTGGTCCTCAATGGCAACGTCATCACCAACGACGTGCAGGGGGCGGATGGCGCGGCGGTGACCGCGGGCACCCTGAGCGGGACCTACGGCAGCCTGGTGCTCAATGCCAACGGCACCTACACCTACACCCTCAACCCGAACGACGGTGACTTCAAGGCGCTGACCGGGGGCGGGGTGGGCAGCGAAGTGTTCACCTACACCCTGACGGATGCGGACGGAGACGTGAGCACGGCGACCCTGACCCTGACCATCAAGAACGACGATGACGGGGTGACCATCACCAACCTGACGCCCAAGGGCGAGGGCGGGGATGCGAAGGTGTACGAAGACGACCTGCTGGCGACCCGCGGCGAGAATGAATCGGCGGGGTCGGACAGCAGCAAGGAGTCGACCACGGTGACAGGGGACTTCACCATCAGCGCACCGGACGGGGTGAAGACCCTGAGCGTGGGTGGCATCAACATCGTGGTGAACGGGGTGGTGGCGGGCTTCCCGCTGAGCGGGGTGACCACGCCGCTGGGCAACACCCTGACCATCACCGGGTACAACCCGGCGACCGGGCTGGTGAGCTACAGCTACACCCTGAACGACAACGAGGCGCACCCGACGGCGAACGGCAACAACAGCCTGTTCGAAGACTTCGCGGTGAGCCTGGTGGACAGCGACGGGGATTCGGCCTCGAACACCCTGAGCGTGCAGATCGTGGACGACGTGCCGACGGCCAACGATGATGCTGACAGTGCCACTGAAGGTGTGTTCACTCCGGTGACGGGTAATGTCATTACCGGGGCGGGGACCATCGGCGGCACAGCCGGTGCCGGGGTGGACGTCATGGGGGCGGATGGTGCGGCAATCAGCCAGGTCGTGAGCTCGAACGGCAATTCAGACAGTAATCCTGCCGGTGGATTCACTGTGACCGGGCTGTATGGGACGCTAACCATGGGGTTGGATGGCGAATACAGTTATACGCTCACGGCGGCATCGGTTCCCGTGGGTGCCTCGGAGGTATTTACCTACACGCTCAAAGATGGCGATGGTGATACAGATCCGGCAACTCTTACCATCAATATTGCTCAGGATACCCGTGTCCCTGTATTGACCATCGGCAATGCGACGGTTGATGAGGAGGGACTGCCTGAGGGGACGGCTGCCAGTGGTAATTCGGAGATATTCAATGGCAGCTTCACCATCAACACCCAGGGGGAAAATCTGACTACCTTGACCATCGGTGGGCAGGCTTACAACTTGACCAGTGGCGGCAGTCAGACCTTGATCAACAATACGGAAGGAATGCTGACGGTAACCGGTGTCAGCGGCCCCACAGCCGGTGTCTACACGGTGAATTATACCTACACGCTCAAAGACAATGTGCTGACTCACAACGTTCAAGGCAACAGTGATACAGCGAATGGTCCGAGTTTCGTCGTGTCGGCTACGGATGCCAGTGGCGACAGTGGCACGGGTAACCTGCAGGTTGTGATCAGCGATGATGCCCCCATTGCCAATGCTGTTACCAATGCAGGCCAGGCGACTCAGGTGCAGAACACGAATCTGATGTTGATCCTCGATATCTCCGGCAGTATGGGTGATCCATCGGGCTATCAAGGCATGACTCGGATGCAGGTGATGCAAAAGTCCGCTTTGGAGCTGCTGGACAAATACAGCGCCTACGGCAGCGAGATCGGAAGAGCACA
>NZ_JAAKNE010000169.1:0-6111 GCF_049170755.1 Aeromonas sp. 604176 | reverse complement strand
CCTCAAATTCCTCCGCCAGCATTATCTGGATCAGGTACACGGGTATAATCTCAGCGGTAAACCGCACCCCGTTTGAGAAACGAACCGCATTGTATTAACGTTCTTTTGGGTAGACCAGCACAATTGTGCAATACCCATGAGATGACGCCCACCCAACAGAGGATGTTCGCGTGCTTACCAATACCAAGGAAAGGCGTGCCTTTGCGCGCATGGTCATCAATGCTCCGGTCACCGTCTATCAGCAGCAGCTGGTGCTGGAGGGGATCTGCCGGGATCTCAGTGCCAACGGCATGGGGATTGCGGTCTCTGAACACCAGCTCGACATCAATCAGCCCATCCGGATCAGTCTTGCCACCAACAACAACCTGTTGCCCCCCTTTGAAGCCCATGCCCGTATTATCCGAGTGCTGGAGGAGGAGAGCGGGTTGCTGCTGGCGGTGGAGTTTCTGCCTCAGGGTTAATCCTCTCTCCTCATCGGCAGAGGGAGGGGGTTAGCCTTTTTCCTGAACCGGTTGCACACTCAACTGCTTGCTATCGACCAGCGTTTTGCTGGTCGAAGCTATTTGGCCCGCAGGCAAGGTGGCGGGGCCTGTGGGTTCGAGCAGCAGGTAGTTTTGCCCCTGCCAGTTGAGGGTCGCATCCCCCGGCTTGGCGGGCAGGTCAACAGCCAGCAGGGCATGGCCGGGGACGAACACCATGGCCTGTTTCAGCTCGGGAAAGAGCTGGGCCAGCATGGCGGCCATCAGGGTTACCTTGCTGTCGCAATCACCCCGGTTCTGTTCCAGTACCTGACGGGGCGGGAGGAAGCCCTTGCCCTGTCTTCCATTCAGGCTGTCGAGCTGCTGATAGGGGATGCTCTGGATAAAGGTGAGCATATGGGCCACGGTTTTCTGGCGCGCTTCTGTTTCGGTACTGCCCTGCTGTTTGAGCTGATCCGCCAGCGGAGCCAGCCCGCTGCGACTCTCCAGCGCGATGCGCACATGATCTTGCTTCACCGCCAGCTGCCCGTCGGGGGTGTTGAAGTACTGGAAGTAGTGTTTGGTCAGCCACGCCTGCTCCTCTTTGCTTCGCTTGGACTGCAGAAAGGCCATCGCCTCGCGTGCCTTGTCCTGATTGCGGCTTTTCAGATGCAGCTCCAGCGAGGGGCGGGAGAGGGTGAACTGCACCTCGGGGTAGTTCTGGCGCACCTCCCGCAGCAATACCTGCAATACCTCCTCCTGCATTCTGGCCGGGCGATAGGCGATGAGAGGCGGCAACTTGCCCTGTTCGAGCCGGTAGGTGAGCTGTTGGGATTTGCCTTCGCTATCCTGCCAGCCGACGCTGATCTGGCCGAGGCTGTTGTTGAAGCTGGTTTGGCTGGCCCCCGCAGGCAGGGCAATCAGCAGGGCACAGAGCAGAGGAATTGCCGTCGGTCTCTTCATCATCCTTTCCTGTGGCACGGGCCAGTTCCGGTGGTCCAAAGTGGGAAGCGTCGCGGACAGTAAAACAGGGAGCCGAAGCTCCCTGTTGATTCTACTCGTTTTTTGCAACTGGCTGATTAAATCCAGCTCGGCTGCTTTGCCTCAAAGGCGCTGATGGCGGCCTCGTGCTGCAGGGTCAGGCCGATGGCATCCAAGCCGTTGAGCAGGCAATAACGGCGGAATTCGTCGATCTCGAAACCGAAGCTGAGGCTACCTGCACGTACCTGATTCGCTTCCAGATCCACTTCGATCTGGATGCCCGGCTGGGCGGCGACCAGCTGGAACAGGGCGTCGACCTCCTCCTCCTTCAGACGCACCGGCACCATGCCGTTGTTGATAGCGTTGCCGTAGAAAATATCGGCAAAGCTCGGGGCTATGATGGTCTTGAAGCCGTAGTCGGCCAGCGCCCAGGGGGCGTGCTCGCGACTCGAGCCGCAGCCGAAGTTCTCCCGCGCCAGCAGGATGCTGGCACCGGCGAATTGCGGCTGGTTGAGTACGAACTCGGGGTTTGGCTGCTGGCCGGCATCGTCCAGAAAGCGCCAGTCGTGGAACAGGTGCTTGCCAAAACCGATGCGGTTGACCTTCTGCAAAAACTGCTTGGGAATGATGGCGTCGGTGTCGACGTTGGCGCTGTCGAGGGGGACGACGATCCCTTTATGCTGTTTGAATCCTGTCATCGAAATGTCCTCTTACAGTGCGCGAATGTCGGCGAAGCGGCCGGTGACGGCGGCAGCGGCGGCCATGGCCGGGCTGACCAGATGGGTGCGGCCGGCGCGGCCCTGACGCCCTTCGAAGTTGCGGTTGCTGGTGGAGGCGCAGCGCTCTCCCGGTTGCAGCCGGTCGTTGTTCATGGCCAGACACATGGAGCAGCCGGGCAGGCGCCACTCAAAACCGGCCTCGATGAAGATCTTGTCCAGCCCCTCGGCTTCGGCTTGTGCCTTCACCTGCTCGGAGCCAGGCACCACCAGCGCCTGCACGCCAGCGGCCACCTTGCGACCGCGGGCGATGGCGGCGGCAGCACGCAGATCCTCGATGCGGCTGTTGGTGCACGACCCGATAAACACCTTGTCGATGGCGACGTCGGAGAGCTTCTGGCCCGGTTGCAAGTCCATGTAGGCGAGCGCCTTGCGGGCGGACTGCTGCTCCATCAGATCGCTAAAGGATTCCGGCGCCGGAATCGGTTCATTGACGGCAATCACCTGACCCGGGTTGGTGCCCCAGGTGACCTGGGGAGCGATGTCGGCAGCGTCCAGCACTACCTCTGCATCGAAGCGGGCACCTTCATCGCTCTTGAGGCTCTGCCAGTAGTCGATGGCCTGCTCCAGCGCCTCGCCTTTGGGGGCGAACTCCTTGCCACGGATGTAGTCGATGGTGGTCTGGTCTGGGGCAATCATCCCCGCCTTGGCACCCAGCTCGATGGCCATGTTGCACACCGTCATCCGCCCTTCCATGGAGAGGCCCGCAATGGCCTCGCCAGCGAATTCCACCACGTAGCCGGTACCACCGGCGTGGCCGACCTTGCCGATAATGGCCAGCACAACGTCCTTGGCGCTGATGCCCTCCGCCAGCTTGCCGTTGACCGAAATGCGCATGGTCCTGGCGCGACCCTGTTTCAGGGTCTGGGTCGCCATCACATGTTCCACTTCGGAAGTGCCGATGCCGAACGCCAGTGAGCCGAAGGCGCCGTGGGTGGCGGTGTGGGAATCACCGCAGACGATGGTGGTGCCGGGCAAGGTGATGCCGAGCTCGGGGCCCATCACATGGACGATCCCCTGATATTTGTGGTTGAGATCGTAGAGACGAACCCCGAACTCCTTGCAGTTGTCGGCCAGCGTCTCCATCTGGATGCGGGCCATCTCGCCGGAGGCGGCGATGTCCTTGGTGGTGGTGGAGACGTTGTGATCCATGGTGGCCCAGGTCAGGTCCGGGCGGCGCAGCTGGCGATTCATGGCGCGCAGGCCATCGAATGCCTGCGGGCTGGTCACTTCATGCACCAGATGGCGGTCGATGTAGATGAGGGGGGTCTCCCCCTCCACTTCCCGTACCACGTGGGCGTCGAATACTTTCTGATAGAGGGTCTTGGCCATTGCTTCTCTCTTCCTTGTTCTCTGTTATGTGGCTCAGATCCGGGCGGCGATCTGGCTACCCATCTCGGACGTGCTCTGCACCGGATGGCGGGCGCTGGCCTGATGCAGGTCGGCGGTGAAGTAACCCTCGGCCAGGGTCTGGGCCACGGCCTGCTCGATGGCTTGAGCTGCGGCTTCCTGGCCCAGGCTATAGCGCAGCATCAGGGCGGCGGAGAGGATCTGGGCGATGGGGTTGGCAATCCCTTTGCCGGCGATATCGGGGGCCGAACCACCGGCCGGTTCGAACAGGCCGAAACCCGATTCGTTGAGGCTGGCGGAGGGGAGCAGTCCCATGGAGCCGGTGATCATGGCGCACTCGTCGGAGAGGATGTCACCGAACAGGTTGGAGCAGAGCAGCACGTCGAACTGGGACGGATCCTTGATGAGCTGCATGGTGGCGTTGTCGATATACATATGATTCAGTTCAACATCGGGATAATCCTTGGCCACTTGCGTCACCACCTCGCGCCACAGAATGGAGGAGGCGAGCACGTTGGCCTTGTCGATGGAGGTGACCTTGCCACGGCGCACACGAGCCGACTCAAAGGCAATCTTGGCGATGCGCTCAATCTCGAAGCGATGGTACACCTCGGTGTCGAACGCCTTTTCGTTCGCCCCTTCTCCCTCGCGCCCCTTGGGCTGGCCGAAGTAGATGCCGCCGGTCAGCTCGCGTACGCAGGCGATGTCAAAACCGCGATCCGAGATGTCGGCACGCAGCGGGGAGAACTGTTCCAGACCGGTGTAGATGCGGGCCGGGCGCAGGTTGCAGAACAGTTTGAAGTGGGCACGCAGGGGCAGCAGGGCACCACGCTCAGGCTGATCGTTGGGCGGCAGATGCTCCCATTTCGGGCCGCCCACCGAGCCAAACAGCACGGCATCGGCCGCTTCGCAGCCTTTGATCGTGCTTTGCGGCAGCGGGGTGCCGTGGTTGTCGATGGCGATGCCGCCCACGTCATGGTTATCATACTCGAAGGCGAGGCCGAACCTGGCCTGCACCTTCTCCAGCACCTTGACGGCTTCGGCCATCACTTCCGGGCCAATGCCGTCACCCGGCAATACTGCGATCCGATAACTGCTCATACACTCTCCATCCTGATATTGTCTTTGAGATCCCTCTGTCCGGTTTCCCCGACGCTGCGCGCGGTTGCCGGTTCAGACGTTCCCCGTCTTGATGTTGTCATTCCATGCCGTCTGTGTGGCAGCGAGTCCTGCTCAGACGGTTTCCGATTTGATGCTGTCATTCCATTCCGTCTGTTTGGTACCGAGCCCTGTTCAGACGGTTTCTGATTTGATGCTGTTATTGCGTTCCATCTGCTCGGCGACCTGATCGGCGCGCCAGATGCTGTTGATCACATGGAGCAGGGCGTGGGCCGAGGATTCGATGATGTCGGTGGCCAGTCCCATGCCGTGGAATTTGCGCCCTTTGTACTCGGCGACGATATCGACCTGACCGAGGGCATCTTCCCCTTCGCCCTTGCTCTTGAGGGCGTATTTGTCGATGCGGATCTCATAGCCGGTGATGCGGTTGATGCACTGGTAGACCGCATCCACCGGGCCATTGCCGGTGGCCGCTTCACAGATCAGATCCTGACCCACCTTCAATTTGACCGAGGCGGTGGCCAGTACCGAGCTGCCGCTCTGCACCCCGAGGTACTCCAGTTTGAAGTGCTCCGGCTCTTCGTGGATTTGGCTGAAGAAGGCCAGCGCTTCGAGGTCGTAGTCGAACACCTGACCCTTCTTGTCGGCCAGGGTCAGGAATTTGCCATAGAGGTGGTCGAGGTCGTAGCTGCTCTCGGCATAACCCATGGACTCCATCCGGTGCTTGATAACGTGGCGGCCGGAGCGGGAGGTCATGTTGAGGTTGTTCTGGGTCAGGCCGATGCTCTCGGGAGTGATGATTTCGTAGGTATTTTTCGCCTTGAGCACCCCATCCTGATGGATGCCGGAGCTGTGGGAGAAGGCGTTGGCCCCGACGATCGCCTTGTTGGGCTGCACCGGCATGTTGCAGAGCTGGCTGACCAGCGTGCTGGTGCGATGAATTTCGCTGTGGCGGATATTTGTTTGTACCCCGAGCAGGTCGGCGCGGGTTTTGAGGATCATCGCGACCTCTTCCAGCGAGCAGTTGCCCGCCCGCTCGCCGATGCCGTTGATGGTGCACTCGATCTGGCGGGCCCCCATCTGCACCGCGCCGATGGAGTTGGCCACCGAGAGCCCCAGATCATCGTGGCAGTGGACCGAGATGATCGCCTTGTCGATGTTGGGTACCCGGTTGAACAGGGTGTGGATGATGCCGGAGAACTCGGTTGGTACCGTGTAGCCCACGGTATCGGGGATATTGATGGTGCGGGCGCCAGCCTTGATGGCGGCCTCCACCATGCGGCAGAGATTATCGATCGGCGTGCGGCCCGCATCCTCGCAGGAGAACTCCACATCATCGGTGTAGCGCAGGGCGTGCTTGATGGCGCCGACCCCCATCTCCAGCACATCTTCGAAGCTCTTTTTCAGCTTGCTCTCCACATGGATGG
>NZ_JAAKNE010000168.1:0-6213 GCF_049170755.1 Aeromonas sp. 604176 | reverse complement strand
AGCTTGCTGGTCACTTCCACGTACTTCTCGCACACCGCCATCGCCATGTCGCGGGATTCCAGCACGTTCATGCCGCCAAACAGCACGAACGGTTTGTCGTTGGCAACGTCGATCTGGTTGATCTTGATATTCTTCTGTTCCATCTAAGACTTCCTTAATGAAGGGGCCTGAAGCCAAGTTACTCCGTTGCAGCCGAGCGCTGCGGCCTTGATATTCTTCTGTTTAGTCTCAAGCCGCCCTTAATGGAGGGGCTTGGGGCTCAGGTCCAGCGCGGCCAGCTGCACTTTCAGCACATCGGCCACCGGATCGTCCGGGCATTGTTCAATAAAATATTCAAAATCGTCGGCGGCCTGGCGCGGGCAATCGAGCTGCTCGTAGATAAAGCCGCGATCCCGCGTCTCCAGCGGATCGCCGGGCTTCATCCGCAACAACAGCTCGCTGCAACGCAGCGCCTCGGGCATGCGATCTTCCCGCAGCAGGGCACCCTTGCTGACGTTGAGCAGCCGTTCGATGATCTCCCACTGGCCGGAGGGCTGCAGGTAGTCGGGGGTCAGGGTTGCCAAGTCCCCCAACGCACCGCGCAGCAGCAGCTCGATGCGGGCCAGACTCAGCTCGTCGCCGGTAAAGGGGTCGACATAGACCTCCCCCTCGCCACCGGCAAAGCTCACCAGGAAGTGGCCGGGGAAGCAGATCCCCTCTACATCGAGCCCGAGCTTGCGCCCCAGCTGGATAATGAGAATGCCGAGACTGACCGGGATCCCCTTGCGCTGCACCAGCACCTGATTGAGGTCACAGTTGTTGGCAGAAAAATAGTCCTGCCAGTCGCCATGAAAACCGAGGCTGTGGTAGAAGCCCTGCAGCAACTGTTGGCGCACCTCGTCGCAAGTGCCCTCTTCAATCTGCTCGTCCAGCCACTCGTCCAGCAGGTTCAACTCGCGGATCCCCTCCTCGACCGAGCCATAAATTTCGTCACTGACTGACAACGCCAGCTCGGTGATGTCGTGGGCTTCGAAATCGGTCCATTCGTCTATGTGTAACATTCTCTTCATGCCTTAGCCGAACACACTCGTCTGTTTGAGCACTGCCAACTTGGCAATAAAGTAGATCCAGCCGAGCGCCCCCAGAAAGGAGCACCAGCGCACCAGATTGCTTTTGGCAAGCCGCAGCGCCATCGCAGCCAGAAATACCAGCACCAGAATGGCCATCAGCTTCTCGCTGAGCCAGGGCGTTCCGTTATTGAGCGGGTTGAGATCCAGCACCATGCAGAGCAATACGCCGGAAAGCACCACCAGACCGTTGAGCCAGCCGCTGACCTTCATCACCGGCGCGCTATAGGCTCGGCCAGTGGCGGTCTGTACCCAGTAGAAGCGGAGCATAAACATCAGCACGGCCCCGGCAATCAGGGTGAGGTGCAGGTGTTTGAGCACAAAAACCATATTCAATCCTTGCATGGGGGCGCACAGGCAACCCGCCGTGTAACAGTGAGGAACCGTCAGCGCAGCGGGCAGAGGCCCAGCGTCACCCTGTCGTTATCCCCGTAATCGCGCACCGTGGCTACCTCACGGTAGCCGCCATCACGCAGCAACTGACGCACCGCCTCCCCCTGATCCCAGCCATGCTCCAGCAGCAACCAGCCATCGGTCAGCAGATAAGCGGGGGCGTGGGCCACGATGTGGCGGATATCAGCCAGCCCGGCGTCATCGGCAACCAGCGCCGAGCGGGGTTCAAAGCGTACATCACCCTGCTCGAGATGGGGATCGGCGCCATCAATATAGGGGGGATTGGAGACAATCACCGCAAAACGTGGCGTATTGTCGCGATCCGGCTCGCCAAGGGGCTCGAACCAGCTACCGTTGCGCACCTCGATGGGTAACCCCAGTGCGGCGCTGTTCTCGCGGGCCAGCGCCGCGGCATCGGCCATCCGATCCACCGCCCACACATCGATCTCGGGCCGCTCGGACTTGAGCGCCAGCGCGATGGCGCCGGTGCCGGTGCCCAGATCCAGCACGGCGCACGGCCCTTGCGGGATTCTGGTCAGCGCCTGCTCGACCAGCACCTCGGTATCGGGGCGCGGGATCAGGGTCGCTGGGCTCACCTTGAGGGGCAGCGACCAGAACTCCCGCTCGCCCACCAGATGGGCGATGGGTTCGCCATTGAGACGACGAGCCAGCAACGTCTGCAGGGTGGCCTGCTGGGCGGCATCCAGCTCACGCTCGGGCCAGGTCATCAGATAGCTGCGACGACACCCGAGCAGATGACAGAGCAGTACATCGGCATCGGCGCGGGGGGACTCCCCCTCAGCCAACACAGTCATGATATGGGCGCGGGCCTGCTGGATCTGCATCAGTGCCACTCCACCTTATGGGCAGAACACTTAATGCGAGCTTGCCGGATCACCATTTGCATCAGTTGTTCTCGGCCAGCGAGGCGAGCTGATCGGCCTGATACTCCTGCACCAGCGGGGTGATGACGCAGTCCAGATCCCCTTCCAAAACTTCGGAGAGGCGATAGAGGGTCAGGTTGATGCGGTGCTCGGAGAGGCGGCCCTGCGGGTAGTTGTAGGTACGGATGCGCTCGGAGCGATCGCCGGAGCCCACCAGATTGCGGCGGGTGCTCTGCTCGGCGGCGCGGTGGCGCTCATCCTCGGCCGCTTGCAGGCGGGCGGAGAGCACCGACATCGCCTTGGCGCGGTTCTTGTGCTGGGAGCGCTCGTCCTGGCACTCCACCACCAGACCGGTCGGCAGGTGGGTGATGCGAATGGCCGAGTCGGTCTTGTTGACGTGCTGACCGCCGGCACCGGAGGCGCGGAAGGTGTCGATCTTCAGATCGGAAGGGTTGATCTCGATCTGCTCGGCTTCCGGCACTTCCGGCAGCACGGCGACGGTACAGGCGGAGGTGTGCACCCGGCCCTGAGATTCGGTCTCCGGCACCCGCTGTACCCGGTGACCACCGGATTCAAACTTGAGACGGCCATAGACGCGCTCGCCGTCGATCTTGGCGATCACCTCCTTGTAGCCTCCGTATTCACCGTCGTTGCAGCTGACGATGGAGACGCGCCAGCCCTGACGCTCGGCAAAGCGGGAGTACATGCGGAACAGGTCACCGGCAAAGATGGCCGCTTCGTCACCACCGGCACCGGCGCGGATCTCCAGATAGCAGTTGTTGTCATCCTTGGGATCCTTGGGCAGCAACATCAGTTGCAGCTCCTGCTCCAGCGCCTCCAGATTGGCCTTGGCCAGCGGCAGCTCCTCCTGCGCCATCTCGCGCAGGTCGGCATCCTCCTCCTCCAGCATCATCTGGGTGGTCTCCAGATCATCCTGAGCCTGACGGTAACGCTGGAAGGCGTGAACGATATCTTCCAGCTGGGCATATTCGCGGGTCAGGGCGCGGTAGCGATCCTGATCCGAGACCACATCCGGCTCGCCGAGCATGGCCTGTACTTCTTCGTGGCGCTCGATGAGGCCTTCCAGCTTTCTGATCAGTGACGGATTCATAACTCTTGCATTCTCAATGGAGGACGGGACAACCGGCAGGTTGCCCGAAAATTATGGCTCTTGTGACAACCCCAGCGCCTGCCGCAAGCGGGAGAGCTCGCTCTGATCCCCCTGGGAGGCAGCCTGGCGCAACGCCTGGGTCGGCGCGTGGATCAATTTGTTGGTGAGGCGATGGGCCATCGCCTTGAGCGCCTGTTCGGCACTCTCGCCCTGCGCCAATGCCAGCAGGGCCCGTTGCAACTCTTCGTCAGCCACTTGCTGGGACTGATGGCGGTAATCGCGAATGAGGTCGACCGAACTCTGGCCGCGATACCAGCCCATAAACTCGTCCCGCTCTTCCTGCACGATCACTTCCGCCTGGGCGGCAGCCCGTTTACGGGTTTCGAGGTTCTGCTCGATGATCCCCTGCAAATCATCCACCGTGTAGAGATAGGCATCGGAGAGCTCATCGACTTCGGCTTCGATGTCGCGCGGCACGGCAATATCCACCAGAAACATGGGTTTGAAGCGGCGGGCCTTCAGCGCGCGCTCCACCATCCCCTTGCCGATGATGGGCAGTGGACTAGCGGTCGAGCTGATGACAATATCCGCCTCGTGCAGATAGTCGGGGATCTCTTCGAGCGTCATCACCTGGGCACCAAATTCGGCCGCCAGGGTCTGGGCACGCTGCAGGGTGCGGTTGGCCACCATCATCTTGGTGACGTTCTGCTCGCGCAGATGACGGGCCACCAGTTCAATGGTTTCACCAGCACCGACCAGCAGCACCTTGGTCTGGGAGAGATCGGAGAAGATCCGCCGACCCAGACTGACGGCGGCAAAGGCCACCGACACGGCACTGGCGCCAATCTCGGTATCGGTGCGCACCCGTTTGGCCACCGAGAAAGATTTCTGGAACAACCGCTCCAGCGCCCCCTTCACCGACTCCGCCTGCTGGGCATGGGCATAGGATTGCTTGATCTGCCCCAGGATCTGCGGCTCCCCCAGCACCAGCGAGTCGAGCCCGCACGCCACCCGCATCAGGTGGCGCACCGCCTCTTCATCGTGATGCTGATAGATGGCAGTGACCAGTTCGGCCGCGTCCAGCCCGTGGAACTGCTGCAGCCAGCGCAGCACTTGCTCCTGCCGCTCCTCTTCGAGATTGCAATAGAGTTCGGTCCGGTTGCAGGTGGAGACGATCACCGCCTCGCTGACACCGGGTTGGCTCACCAGCTCACGCAAGGCGCGATCGATGCAGTCCGGGCCAAAGGCGACCCGTTCCCGCAAGGCGACACTGGCGGTGTTGTGGTTGATTCCGAGGGCAAGCAAACTCATGAGTGGGCGACGATCATTTCATACGCTGGGTGCAAAGGCTGCCAATTGTACGAGAAAGGGTAAGTCTTTAAAAGCAATACGGCCGCCCCGTATACTGTGGCAAATTCCTCTCTCTGGAGCCGTCTCTTGCTGCTACGTATTTTTACCCTCACCTGCCTGCTGTTGCTGGCCGGTTGTGCCACCACCCAGCCCCAGCGTGACCAGGTGAACTGGAACCAGGAGCGGGCCCGCCTCGAGCAGCTGACCCACTGGCAGCTCTCCGGCAAGATGGCCATCATCACCCCCCAGCAAAAGGGCAGCGCCCGTCTCAACTGGCAGCAGGATGGGGAGGATTATCGCCTCAACCTCACCAGCCTGATTGGTACCAGCATTCTGGAGCTCTCCCGCAGCAAGGGGGAGATCACCCTGCTCGACAGCGATGGCAATCGCCACCAGAGCCAGGATGCCGAAGCGCTCATCTATCAACTGACCGGCTGGAATATTCCGGTTGCGGGATTGCCAGAGTGGATCAAGGGGCTGCCGGGTCAGGCGGAGTTTGAACTCAACCCCGACAGCAGTCTGGCCAGCGTGCGCGACGGCCAGTGGCAGATCGTCTATGGCGATTATCGGGATCAGGATGGCTACCGCCTGCCACACCAGCTGACCATGACCGGCCAGAACAGCCGCCTCAAGCTTCAGATCAACCAATGGACTCTTGCACGTTAATGGCTTCCACACGCTGGCCGGCACCGGCCAAACTCAACCTGTTTCTACACGTCAATGGCCGTCGTCCCGATGGCTATCACGAGCTGCAGACCCTGTTTATCTTCCTCAACCACAGCGACTGGCTCGAGTTCGAGGTGATACCGAATAGCGACACACTCACCCTGAGCCCGGCCATTCCCGGGGTGCCGGATGAGCAGAATCTGATTATCCGCGCGGCGCGCCTGCTGCAGGCAACCCTGCCGAGCCCGCAGGGAGCCCATATCCGGCTGGAAAAGGTGCTACCCATGGGCGGCGGCATCGGCGGCGGCTCATCCGATGCAGCAACCACGCTGGTGGCGCTTAACCACCTCTGGCAAGCGGGTTTGAGTGAAGATGAACTGGCAGCGCTCGGCGTCCAGTT
The DNA here is from genome assembly GCF_049170755.1 of Aeromonas sp. 604176. Classification (NCBI taxonomy): domain Bacteria; kingdom Pseudomonadati; phylum Pseudomonadota; class Gammaproteobacteria; order Aeromonadales; family Aeromonadaceae; genus Aeromonas; species Aeromonas sp. 604176. The sequence goes on along the minus strand of NZ_JAAKNE010000168.1, from coordinate 303 downwards.
GGGGGCCGATGTGCCGGTGTTTGTCCGTGGCAAGGCGGCCTTTGCCGAAGGAGTGGGCGAGCGGCTGCAACCAGTCGAACTGCCCGATGCCTGGTATCTGGTACTCAAGCCCGATTGCCATGTGGCGACCGCAGCCGTATTCCAGGATCCGGAGCTGCCGAGAGCTACGCCGAAAATGGCGCTGGACAACCTGCTGGAAGGCGAGTGGAAAAACGATTGCGAATCACTGGTGAAAAAGCGCCACCCCGAGGTTGCCAATGCGCTCGGCTGGTTGCTAGAATACGCGCCGTCAAGAATGACGGG
>NZ_JAAKNE010000167.1:0-6273 GCF_049170755.1 Aeromonas sp. 604176 | reverse complement strand
CCACTTCGCTAGGAAGCTGGCTCATCAGTTCGGCGTGTTCCGCCGTGCTGGTAGGGGCGCATTATAGGGAGCCGCGCCGGGATGACAAGGGCTTTTTGCAAAAATGCGTTCGTTTGCTGAAAAAGCGAACTGAACGCCCCAAAACAACCCCTTGGCACCTCTTTTACGCCGCTTTTTTGCTCAACTCTTCGCTTTGTGCCCGGATATAGTTGACCCAGCTGGTTGCCTTCTGCTGCCAGTTATCCTGTTGCTGCAGCTCACGGGCCAGTTCCAGCGCCTGGGCATACTGCTCCTTATTAAGGTGTGCCTGCACCAGCAGCGCTTTGGCACGATTGCCTTGCTCGCCTTTTACCGACTTGATGGCGGCGAGCTGGATCATGGCAGCATCAGTCTTGCCCTGTTGCAGCATCAGTTCGGCGGCGCGCATGGCAGCTTTGGGCTGACCATGTAGGCTGGCCAGCTGCTGCCAGCTATTAACTGCTTGTGACCACTCCCGGGCACCTTCCCACAATTGGGCCAGCAGTTGGCGGTTTTCAGCACTTTGCTTCATCTGTCCCTTGGCCATGGCCGCTTCCAGCAGACGGGCTCCACGATAAGGCAGCCCTTGCCAGGCATAGAGACGGATCAGCTGATTGCGGGCAGACGTATCATCCATCAGTTTTCTGTCGATAGCTGTTTGCAACAGAGCCAACGCCTGATCGCCACGTTTGGCGGAGAGGTTGAGTGATACCGCCTGTTGCCACCATTTGCTCTCTTTGGGTTCGTGGCTGATCAACTCGGCCGCCTGATCGGCCGCCACGCCATAACGTTGCTGAGCTGTGAGGGCGGAGAGACGAATGATGGCGGCCTGCTTCTGCCAACCCTTCTTCAACAACTGTTCGCTCTGGCTGGCAGCGTCACCGTACTGTTTGTTGTGGTAATGGAGGCCAGCCAGACGCAGGCGCAGCCCATCGTCTTGTTTGAGTGCCAGTGCCGCCTTGTAGCTGGCGATGGCGCCAGACCAGTTGGATTGCTGGGCCTGAATATCGCCGCGCAGTCGCAACAGCTGGAGCTGTTGCTGCTCGGGCCACTCTTTATAGGCAAGAGCCTGTTCGACATAACGGCTCGCCTGGGCGGTCTGTTGCAGATTGGCCGCCAGCGAGGCTTGCAACTGCGCCAGCCAGGCACGCTCGGCATCGCTATTTGGCTTGAGGCCGGATGCCTTGCTCTGGGCTTGTTGCCACTGACCGGACTGATAGAGCTTCATCACGGGTTCAAGCTGACGGGAGAAGTGAGGGCTGACCTCCATCGCCAGACAGGCTTGGCCGACCAGGGCAAGCAGACAGATCCAGATCCGCAACATAGTTATGACTCCAGTTTGAATTTGAGCGTGATGACTTGCACCAGCTTGTCGGTGGCGCCCGGTCTCGGCTGATAGCGCCACTTGTTGATCGCCTGAATGGCCGCCCGCTCGAACTGACGTTTGGGTTTGGCCTCGACCACTTCCACATCCTGCACGCCACCTTCGGCATTCACGCTAAAGCGCAGGGTGACAAATCCTTCGATCCCTGACTGCTGGGCACGATAGGGGTAGACCGGCTCGATCCGTTGCAGCGGCATCAGCATGTCACCTGCGCCGATACCCGCTCCCTGCTGCTGGCCGTGATAGTTGCCACTCAATACCGGTGCGGTACTGGTCGCCACGCCGGGGGCATAGACCTGCACCGCGCTGAGGCTGGAGACCAGATCCAGACTCGGCTCAACGGCCGCCAAGGGGGCCGCGGCAGGCATCGGCAACGGTGTCGAGGCCAATGCCGCGGGAGGCTCTGGCAGAGGCTCGGGCTCCTGTGGCACCGGACGCTCGCGCACCTGCACCTCGGTCACCTCGTTCTGCATATTGATGACGATGGGCTTCTGTTCGCTCGCCACCTTCTCGCCCCGGGGCGGTTCAACCAGCGTGGCCATAAACAGCAGGATGCCCAGACTGAGGGCGATCCCCAGCCCCAGGCTCATCAGCTTGTATTTCATTTCGGCGCCACCGCCACGGCGATATTGGCGATACCCGCCGCCTTGGCCTCATCCATCACCCGCACCACCTTGCCGTGGGGCACCCGCTCGTCAGCCTGGATCACCAGGCTGGCATCGGGTTGCTCCGCCAGCAGACGGGCAATGGTGGCCTGCACCCGCTCCACATCGATCTGCTTGCGGTCGAGGAAGATCTGACCCTGAGCCCCGATCGCCAGCATGATGCTGGAGGATTTCTGCGCCTTGGCCTGACTGGCCTGGGGCCTGTGCACCTCGAGCCCGGCTTCACGCACGAAGGAGGTGGTGACAATAAAGAAGATCAGCATGATGAACACGATATCCAGCATGGGGGTCATGTCGATCTGCACTTCGTCACGCTGGCGTTTGGATTGCCGTCTCATTGCATTACCTTCTCTTCTCGCAGGCCGTCCCGGGTCTTGGCCAGCGCACGCTTGGCCTGACTCTCGAGCCGACTGAGTAACAACACGCCGGAGAGTGCCACCACCATGCCCGCCATGGTGGGGATGGTGGCGCGGGAGATCCCGCCCGCCATGCTCTCCGGGTTAAAGCGGTTGGCCGCAGCCAACGCATCGAATACACCGATCATGCCGGTCACAGTGCCCAGCAGCCCCAGCATGGGGCAGAGCACCACCAGGGTGCGGATGAAGATCAGATGACGGTTCAGTTCCAGCTCCGCCTGTGCCAGCCAGCGGCTGCGGATCGCTCGGGCGTGCCAACTGTGGCGCTCGCTGCGGGCCTGCCAGCGGCCGAGCAGCTGTTGCTGCAAGGAGCCAAAACCCAGATTGAGGTAGAGCAGCCGCTCGATCATCAAAATCCACATCAGCACCAGCAGGGCCAGAATGACCCAGAGCACAGGGCCGCCACGGCCCATGAAACTCTGCAGCTGTTGCCAGATGTCGAGCATCATGCTGCTCGCTCCATCCCGCCGTTATTGCTCTCGGCGCGCTCGGCCAGAATGCCGGCTACCTGCTGCTCCAGTACATTGGAAAGCTCGGTGAAGCGCGATTGCAGCAGGCTGTGGGCCAGGATCAGCGGAATGGCAGCAACCAGACCCTGTACCGTGGTAACCAGCGCCATGGAGATGCCGCCCGCCATGATCTTGGGATCGCCGGTGCCAAACTGGGTGATGGCCTGGAAGGTGCCGATCATCCCGGTCACGGTACCGAGCAGGCCCAACATGGGGGCGATGGCCGCGATCACCTTGACCATGCCGATGCCGCGCTCCATGCGAGGAGTCTCCTGCAGGATCGCCTCATCAAGACGCAGTTCGAGGGTCTCCATGCTCAGCTCGGGGTGTTTGTCTGCCACCGTCAGCACCCGGCCAAGGGCGTTGTCGGCGTGATACTCGCCGCTCTTGAGCTGGCGGCGCACCCGACCCAGTTCGCGGGAGAGGCTCCACAGCCGTACCGCAGCGATACTCAAACCGATGGCGGCCAACAGCACGATAATGGCGCCGACCTGACCACCTTGTTGTACCTGCTGCCAGAAGGTGGGTGCCTGTGCCAGCATCGCCAGCAGAGTGCCATGAGAAGGATCCAGCGGCAGCGCTTCCCCTTCCTGACCCTGATAAGCCGCAACGGCAGAGAGCACGCTACCGGGCAGACCCAGTACCGGGCTCAAGCCTTCGGCGGTCGGTTGCAGGAAGCCTTCGCTCCCCAGCAGGGCAAAACTGCCAACCCGGGTCAGCGACTGCTCGCTGGCAGCCCCCTGGGCATCGAGCACCTTGCCGTTGAACTGAGCAATCCGGCCAGATTCGCGGATCTCCTGCAGCAGCGTGGCGGGCAGCAGGGCGAGGGCGGCGCGATCCGGCACCTGTTTATCCTGTGCCATGGCTTTCAGCGGGGCGAGACGTTCCGGGTACTGGCCCTCGACGGCGGATTCGCTCAGCAGCTTGACCGCATCGCTGGCGCCCTGACGGGTGACCGCGAAGATCTCGTTCATATCGCCGGAGGCTTGCTCCCACTGTGCGTTAAGCTCGACCAGCTGCTTCTCGTTGCTGGCGAACTTGCCGGCCAGCTCCTTGCTCAGGCGCTGGGCCTCAGCCAGTCTGGCGCGGGCAGTGCCGAGCTCCTTGGTAACGGTCGCCAGATCTTGCTGAGCCTGCTGTTCACGAGCCTGTTCCTGCTGCTGCCACTCATCGGCAACAGCGGCATTGGCACCGCAGGAGAGGGCAATAAGGAGGGGGAACCACTTCATGGTGACTCTCATGATTGGGCCTCCTGACTGCGGCTGACAGAGAGGGGGACATTGAGCAACTGGGGAACTTTCTTGTCGGCGGCCACATCCATCGCCTCGGCGATAGGGGAGAGCCACTGGCTGTCGAGTGCTTGCCACTGCTTCGCCTCGGCAGACCAGCGCCATGCCTGACTGCGATCGGCCGTCATCGCCAGCAGGGAGACCCGACCCAGCGCCAGCACATCGACCCGACGCGGAGCACCATCCAGCTCCAGCTCGGCGGAATAGCTGTCCATCCGGCTGCCGTACTCGGCTTCAATCTGATAGGCCTGCAGCAGCTGACGGAATTTCTCTGCCTCGCTAACGTCTGCACGAGCCAGGGTCGCTTTCAACTGTTCAACCCGCGCCAAACGATCTTCCTTGCGCAGCGGGATGTCGTTTTGCACCAGCTGTTCCAGATCTGCCTGCATCTGCAACATCAGCGGGATCAAGCCCTGACGGGTCTCTTGCACCGCTTCCAGCTGCTGGCTCAATTTACCCAGCTCATTTTGCTGATCGGCCACCAGAGATTGCATGTAGCGGTTGTAGGCTTCGAGGTCACGCAGTTGCAGCTGGGCATTTTGCAGCTCCAGTCGGGCGGCAACGGCGGCATCGGCGGCTTTTTCCACCCGCTGCTGGGAGGCTTTCCCGGCAGCTATGCTGTTCTTGAGGGCGGGAGCAACCAGCTCATCCCCGATGGCAGCAAAGTGGACTGACAGTGGCAGCAGGGCCACACCCCATAATTTGTTCATTGAAATACATCTTACTAATGATAACTATTATCATTATCTCAAATGTGGGGCGGACTGGCAACGAGAGGATTTTCTTGGCCTTTATGCACAAAAACAGGATAATTTTTAGACACGCACGGAATAAGTGGCGCCAATAGCCACCGCACAAATATAAATAACGAGAAAAAATCTTTTCGATCAGTGTGATAGAGATCGAAAAAGGAGAAAGTCATGCTCAACGATGCGATCTGGGAACATATCGACAAGTTCACCAAGGCAACAAAAACCAGCGATATCCAGCAACAACTGGAACGCTTCAGTCATCAAATGGGCTTTGATTACTTCCGGCTGTTGATTATTTTCCCCATCAGCATGCAGAAATCCCACGTGGCACTATTCAACAACTGTCCGACCAGCTGGTTTGACGCCTACAGCGAAAACCAGTATCTGACCCAGGATCCGGTGGTCTATCTGGGGCTGAAACAGACCCAGCCTATCTTCTGGAACAAACTCGACTGCGACTCGCCCTGGCTGCCCAGCGCCAGCCGCGATGTGATGAATCTGGCTGCCGATTTCGGGGTGCGCAACGGCGTATCCTTCCCGCTCCACACCCCGCAGGGGGAGCACGGTATCCTCTCATTCATCACCAAGGAGAAGTCCAACTCTGATCTGATGTTTGAAAACGTTCCCTTGCTGTCATTCTGCGCCAGCTACATCTTCAACTCCGCGCTGCAACTGATAAAAAGCCGGCCTGACCTGATGAAGTACCTGACCGAACTGTCGGATCGGGAGAAGGAGTGCCTGTTCTGGGCCAGCGAGGGCAAAACCTCCTGGGAGATCGCCACCATCCTTGGCATCAGCGAGCGGACGGTCAACTTTCACCTGACCCAGGTGACCAACAAGACCGACTCGAAGAACCGCAGCCAGGCCATCGCCAAGGGGATCACCAGCGGCATCATAGTGCCCTCCCTCGACGAGGTCACCATCACCAACCTGCGGCTGTCGTAACCCTCAGCAGCAACAAAAAGAGCCGCAATTGCGGCTCTTTTTCATTTCAGAAAGTGACTGATCAGAGAGTGACTTACTCGACGGTCACCGATTTTGCCAGGTTGCGCGGCTGGTCGACGTCAGTGCCCTTGATCAGGGCGACGTGGTAGGAGAGCAGCTGCAGCGGCACGGTATAGACGATGGGGGCGATCACCTCTTCCACATGGTTGAGGTTCATGACCCGCATGGTCTCGTCGCTCTTGAAGCCGGTGTCGGCATCGGCGAACACGTAGAGGATACCGCCACGGGCACGCAC
>NZ_JAAKNE010000166.1:0-6394 GCF_049170755.1 Aeromonas sp. 604176 | reverse complement strand
TTCCATATTTTCAAGAAGTTGCTTGAAACTCATCGCTTAACCTTCCAGTTCAATCTTGGTCAGGCACTCACGCAAGATAGGGCCGTACTCGGTCTTGCCGGGGCAAACGAAAGTACAGAGGGCCAAATCTTCCTCATCCAGCTCCAGGCAACCCAGTGCTTGCGCACCGTCGGTATCGCCGGAGACCATATCCCGCAGCAGCAGGGTAGGCAGGATGTCGAGTGGCATCACCCGTTCATAGTTGCCGATAGGCACCATGGAACGGTCACTACCGTTGGTAGTGGTGGTGAAGTTGATAAGGCGACCCTTCATCAGGTGAGAGAGGGTGGTGCGGGTGATGGAGAACTTGTTGGCGCTGGGGTTGATCCAGCCCAGGAACTCTTTCTCACGACCCTCGCCCAGTGCACAGACCTGATTGTGGTAACGACCCAGATAGTCGTGAACACCATCAGCCTTGGCGCCGCTCAGCAGGGAACCGGAGATGACGCGGTTTTCATCGGCACGCAGCTCATTGTTGGTGAGCTGGCTGATGCAGGCACCCAGACGGGTACGCAGCAGACGCGGTTTGAGCACGTTCGGGCCAGCCAGGGCGATCACCTTGTCGGTATAGATCTGGCCGGTGGTGAACAGCTTGCCGAACGCGATCACATCCTGATAGTTGATGTGCCACTGCACCTTGGTGCTGCTGACCGGATCCAGGAAGTGGATATGGGTACCAGGCAGACCGGCAGGATGCGGACCGACGAAGATCTCTTCTTTGACCTGAGCCAGAGGAGAGTGGGGCAGGCTGCCTTCGCCTTTACAGACATAGACGGTGCCGTCGGTCAGACGAGTCAGCACGGCCAGACCGTCTAGAAACGCCTGAGACTGCTCTTTGATGATCAACTCTGCGTTGGCGGCCAGCGGGTTGGTGTCCATCGCGGTCACGAAGATGGCGCGCGGGGCTGAGCCTACCGCAGGGACTTTGCTGAACGGGCGAGTGCGCAGTGCGATCCACTGGCCTGATGCAACCAGGATCTCTTGCACCTTGCTGCGCTCGAGCTTGGCCAGCTCGGAAGAGGCAAAATGCTCGAAGGTCACCTGCTCATCGGAGCCGTCGAGGTCGATGACCACTGACTGGAGCACACGTTTGGCTCCACGGTTGATCTCTGAAACTACGCCGGTGGCGGGGGCCGTGAATTTAACGCCGGGATTCTTCTTGTCTTCGAAGAGCTCCTGACCTTTGATGACGCGATCACCTACTTTGACGAACATAGTAGGTCGCATCCCCACGAACTCCTCGCCCAGTGTAGCAACACGGGTGATGGCGGGGCCATCGTAGATTACTTGCTCTGGCGCACCCAGCACGGGGATGTCCAGTCCTCTTTTGATTGTAATCATACTTAATTGCACTACCGTTACGGGAAGAGAGGTTGGTTAGCGCCGAGAAATACATCACGACGGGTGGTTGAATGAGTCGCTGTTGTGGCTGCGCCGGGTGGTCAGGCTCAGCAATTATTCAACATGCGAGGTCACTCAAAAGCGCTTGAGTCTACCACTTAAGGCCCATTTTCTGCCATGCCAAATAGGCAAAATCCCTGCGTCATCACAAAATTAACCTGCAATGAATAACCCCTGAATTCCTTGTAAGCTGTGGTTTTAAAGGTTTTTTTAGTTTAATACCCCCATGGGGGTATGCTTGTGTAAGGCTGTGACTAAGCCGCCAGGGAAAACTGAATTAAAAACCTATTTATGGTTGTCAGGATCAGCAGGCTGGCGGCTTTTTGTTTAATTTTTGTTTGTTTGTCACCCATAGGGTGGTGGGTCAGAGCAATGGGTGACAGCTAGCCGTTCAGGAGTGCGAGGGGTTGCCAACACAAGCTGGTGTGCGTGGTGCCTTACCCTTCTCCTGCCACTCGCTTGCCGTGTAGGTATGCAGTGCAAGTGCATGGACAGCGCCGGCCAGTTCATCGGCCAGGATGGCGTTGACCTGACGATGCCGAGAGAGAAGGCGCTGACCCGCAAACTGTTCGCTGACGATCACCACCTTGAAGTGGCTCTCAGATCCCGGCTCCACTCGGTGCATGTGGCTCTCGTTGATCACTTCCAGCAGAGTGGGGGAGAGGGCTGCCGTCAGCTTGGCTTCAATCAGTTGTTGGATGGTCATAGGATCAGCTTCCAGAGTGAATGTCGGGCCATTCTATCGGCTGTCTAGGTGTGGAATAAGCCCCCGCAAAAGGAAAATCGCCTGCTATCCGTTCATTAGCACGCTCCGAACTGGTGAAATTCCTGCTCCTCGCTAGAATAGCGCCACTTTGCGTCGCCCCTGGCGCCTGTATCCATGAATCAAGCCGAGGTTGGACTCTTCCTATGCAAACCCTTCTCGACACTCCCCATTGCCAGCTCACGCTCTACCGCTATCCGCGCCAGAGTCAGGAGACACTGCAAGCCTGGGATGCGGCTGACGAATATCTGATCAACACTCTGGCGGAGTCCCCCCTCGAGCAGGCGGGCCACGTCATCATCATGAATGACGGTTTTGGCGCGCTTGCCGCCTATCTGCATCCGCACTCCCCCTGCTGTGTCACCGACTCCTACATCAGTGAGCGGGCTACCATGGCCAATTTGGCCGAAAATGGGCTGGATACGAGCGGGATTACCTTGCAGGATGCGCTGGCACCGCTGCCCGATGCTCCTGCGCTGGTGGTGATCAAGGTCTCCAAATATCAGGCACTGCTGGAGCAGCAACTGCTGGCGCTGCGGGAGGTGGTGACACCGGCAACCCGCGTTATCGCTGCCGGCAAGGCGAAGGATATTCATACCTCCACCCTCAAGTTGTTCGAGAAGTATCTGGGGCCTACCCGTACCTCGTTGGCCTGGAAGAAGGCGCGTCTCATTCACTGCGAGCCGCAGGCAGAACGCCCCGCGCTGGCCAACCCCTTCCCGACTGTCTGGCCGTTGGAGGGGAGTGGCATGCTCATCCACAACCATGCCAACGTCTTCTCGCGCACCAGTCTCGATATCGGTGCCCGCTTTATGCTGGACAACCTGCCCATCCACAGTGCCCGCAAGGTGATCGATCTGGGCTGTGGCAACGGGGTTTTGGGTCTGTCGCTGCTCGCCAAAGATAGCGAGGTGGAGGTGACCTTTATCGATGAATCCTATATGGCGGTCGCCTCGGCACAGCTCAACGTCGAGCACAATCTGCCCGATGCACTGCCGCGTGCCCGCTTTATGGTCAATAACTGTCTCGACGGGGTGGCGGTAGGTTCGGCGGATCGGATCCTCTGCAACCCTCCTTTCCATCAGTTACAGGCGATCACCGATCATATCGCCTGGCAGATGTTCAGCGATGCGCACCGGGTGTTGCCTCAGGGGGGTGAACTCTGGATAGTAGGCAACCGTCATCTGGACTATCACAACAAACTCAAGCGCTTGTTTGCCAACGCACAAGTCGTTGCGTCGAACAGCAAATTCGTTATTTTGAAAGCCATCAAACGCTAAAGCCAAAGGAAACCATGATGAAAAAGTCACTCTTGCTGCTGGCCGCCCTGATGCTGGGCGGGTGTGCCACTCATTGGCCGGAGACAGCGCTGCTCAATCCGCAGGTGATCCCCGCCAACCAGCAATACTACTCTGGCAATCGCATCACCATGGAAGGGGTAGACAAGCGTGAGGCTGCCTACGTCTTCTCCATCAAACATAAAGAGAAAGCCCCCGTGCTGGTCAACAGCGAGCGTCCGCTCAATCTGCTGATGGCCGAACGGCTGGCTGAAGGACTGCGTAGTCAGGGTCTCGAAGTGGGCAACAGTGGCACCACCAACCTGACGCTGGTGATCTCCAACGCCGCAGTCAATGTGGAAGAGAAGACCTTTACCTATGTCACCAAGTCCCGCGTCAGTCTGCAGGTGATCGCCGATTTCCAGGGCAACCGTCTGACCAAGCAGTTCAACATGTCTTCCAGCAAGGAGAGCCCGAGCGAGCCAAGCATGGCCGATCTCGAGTCTACACTGAACCTGCAACTGGGTAGCGTGCTGCAGCAGATCATGGCCGATGAGGCGCTGCGCGGTTACCTTAAAGGTCAACCGAACGGCGCAGGTGTCTGATGATGAAAAAACTCTGGTTGCTGGCCATGTTGATCGCCCCGCTGGCGTTCGCGGGCCCGAAAGTGAGAATGGAGACCAACCACGGCAATATCGTGGTGGAGCTGGCGTCCAAGCAGGCGCCCCAGACGGTGAAAAACTTTTTGCGCTACGTGGCTGATGGCAGCTATGACGGCAGCATCTTCCACCGGGTGATCCAGGATTTTGTGGTGCAGGGGGGGGGGTATAACCAGCAGTTCCAGCAACTGCCAACTTATGAGCCGGTGGTCAACGAGTCGCGTGGCGGTCTGCCCAACAAGCGTGGCTCCATCGCCATGGCTCGCACCCAGGCGGTCGACAGCGCTACTCGCCAGTTCTACTTCAATCTGGTCGACAACAATAACCTCAACGCCGGTGGCTCTGCGGGTTATACCGTGTTCGGTCAGGTGGTTCAGGGGATGGAGGTGCTGGACAAACTGGCTCAGGTACAGACCGGTTACAGCCCCATTTTGCGTGCCAACGATGTGCCGACCAGCCCTGTCATCCTGAAGAAGGTAGTGTTGCTGGCGGAAACCCCGGCGGACAAGAAAGCCGGCAAGTAACCCATTGCCGGATGCGGTATGTCACCGTGATCCCGTCGCGCCACCATGCAAGGCTCATCCCGTTCGGGATGGGCCTTTTCTCTGGCCGGGCTTCTTGTGTCTATCTCCTTACCCGCCTTGGCTATCTGCCATCAACCTGCCAAAATGACGCACTTTTCCAAAGTCGTCAGGTAGTTGAATATGATCCGCACACCGAGTTGGCGGGAATCGCTCGCTGTTTATCTCGAAGCCCGAGTACTCATTCTCTTTGCCATGGGCTTTTCATCGGGTCTGCCGCTGTTGCTGGTATTTGGCACCCTCTCATTCTGGTTGCGCGAGGCCGATGTCAGCCTGACCGATATCGGTTACATGAGCTGGGTGGCGCTGGCCTACGGCTTTAAATGGTTGTGGTCGCCGCTGGTGGATCGTATGCCATTGCCACTGCTCTCTACCCTGTTGGGGCGTCGTCGTAGCTGGATGTTCTTCTCCCAGCTATTGATCGCGGCTGCGTTGGTAGGGATGGCGTTTTGTGATCCCAAGAGCGGGTTGACTCATTTGGCCTTGTTCGCCCTGCTGGTGGCCTTTGCCTCGGCGACTCAGGATATCGTGATCGACGCCTATCGCATCGAATCTGCTCCCGAGCGACTGCAGGCTGCGATGGCGGCCTCCTACATGACTGGCTACCGGTTGGCGATGATCATCGCCGGTGCCGGCGCATTGGCGCTGGCAGCCTGGTTTGGCAGCAACAGCGGCTATGACTATCGTGGCTGGCAGATCACCTATCTGGTGATGGCCGGTCTGATGTCACTCGGGGTGATTACCACGCTGTTCTGCCATGAACCTGATATCGATCTGGCCGGTCAGGGCAGACAACAGGCAGAGCGCAAGGCACTGCTGCAGGAAAAGGGGTGGCCCGCCCCCTTGGCAAGTGCCGGAGCCTGGGGTTATGAGGCGGTCTGGAGTCCGTTTGCCGACTTCTTTCGCCGTTATGGTCGCTCGGCGCTGCTGATCCTTTTGCTTATCGCCTGTTACCGGATTGCGGATGTGGTGATGGGGGTGATGTCCAACAGCTTCTATGTGGATATGCAGTTCAGCAAGACCGAAGTCGCCACTATCACCAAGGTGTTTGGCGTTATCATGACGCTGGTGGGGGCGGCACTGGGGGGCGTGCTGGTGATGCGCTTTGGCACGCTGCGGATCCTGTTTCTCGGGGCGCTGCTCACCGCCAGCACCAATTTGCTGTTTGCCCTGCTCCATCAGGTTGGTCACAACCTGGAGCTGCTGACCCTGATCATTTCGCTCGATAACCTCAGCGCCGGCATCGCCACCGCAGCTTTTGTGACCTATCTCTCCAGCCTGACCAATGTGGCGTTTTCAGCGACGCAATACGCCCTGTTCAGCTCGGTGATGTTGCTGCTGCCCAAGTTGCTGGCCGGTTTTTCGGGGCAGGTGGTGGAGCAGATTGGCTACAGCGCCTTCTTTGTCGGCACCAGTTTGTTGGGCTTGCCCGTGTTGTTGTTGATTGTGCTGGTCGCCCGTAAAGGGGGTGAGTTGTTCTCAGTTGCTGACAAATAGCAAGCGTTTGCGTAGAATCGGGGGTGATTAGATTCACACTTCCGGATAAAGTTCCCGAGAAGTTGTTTCACCCCCAATTTTATTTGATTAGAATTCCTCTCGCTCCTTGTGGGCAGGCTACGGAAAACCTCAACTAACGCACAAGAGACCAATAAAATGGCCAAATTTACCAAGACT
>NZ_JAAKNE010000165.1:0-6444 GCF_049170755.1 Aeromonas sp. 604176 | reverse complement strand
AGAGGGACTCGAACCCTCACATCCGTGGGACACTAACACCTGAAGCTAGCGCGTCTACCAATTCCGCCACCTTCGCATCACTGCGGAGGGGGATTCTATAGAGTTTTGGGGGAGCGTCAACAGCCAAAGGGGACTTTTTTCGCTGTTGACGCTCAAAGTGAAGCCAAGGGTACAAAACTTCAGCAATTAGCTGACGTCTGGCATTCAGTAACGGCCCAATGCGCTCTGATACATCCGTTCATACTGGGTGACCGAGTCAGGCCAGTTGAAGCGGGTGCTCATGGCATTGCGCTGTACCTTGGCAAAACGCTCTTTGTCCTGCAGGAAATAGAGCAGGCTGCGGCGCATGGTATCGAGCAGGATGGCGGCAGTCGGATCGTTGAAGCAGAAGCCGGTGGCATGCTCGGGATCCGCATCCCAATCCACCACGGTATCTTTCAGACCACCCACGGCCCGCACCAGTGGCAGGGTGCCATAGGCGAGACTGTACATCTGGTTGAGGCCGCAAGGCTCGAACAGCGAGGGCATCAGGAAGAAGTCGGCACCGGCTTCGACCAGATGAGCCAGTCGATCGTCATAGGTGTTGATGAAGGCGAGCTTGCCCGGATAATCCCGGGCCATGGTTTGCAGTTGCGTGGCGAGCGCAGGATCGCCAGAGCCGACGATCACCACTTGTACCTGATGGTGGAGGAATTTCTCCAGCGCAGGGAGCAGCAGGGGAACGCCCTTCTGCTCGGTCAGGCGGCAAACCATGCCGTAGATGGGCAAGTCCGCCACGGCCAGCCCCGCCTCCTGTTGCAGGCTCTCTTTGCAGATCTGTTTGCCAGCCATGTTGTCGATGCTGTAGGTCGCAGGCAGGAATTCGTCGAACTCCGGATCCCAGTCCTTGTAATCGCAGCCGTTGAGGATGCCACAGAGATCCGCGGCCCGTTGCTGGAAGATATGCGCCATGCCGTGGGCGCCGAGGTGAGTCAGCAGCTCCTGGGCATAGTTGGGGCTGACCGCATTGATCTTGTCGGCGTAGAGCACCCCGCATTTGAGCAGATTGACGTGGCCGTAGTCGTAGTTGATGCGGCGTTCGTAGTCGGCGATCTCGGGCATGGCCCAGAACTGCTCGCGGCCAAACACCCCCTGAAACGCCGCATTGTGAATGCTGATCACGCTGCGGGTCTGCTGGAAGAAGGGGTTGTGGGCGTGGCGGGTTTTTAGCAGCAGTGGCAGCAGGCCGGTGTGCCAGTCATTGCAGTGGGCGATATCCGGGGCAAAGCCAAGCTGCTCGCAGGCATGGAGGGCCGCGGCAGAGAAGAAGGCAAAGCGCTCGCCATTATCCGGATAGGCCTGATTGTTCTCGGCGTAGAGCTGGGGACGATCGAAATATTGCGGGCAATCGAGCAGATAGACGCAGACGCCATCCAGCTCCATCTGGTAGATGCGATAACCGATATCCGGCAGTCCCGGATGGGTTGGCAACCAGCGAGAAGCGACCAGTCTGGCCTCATCCCGTCGCTTTATCGTCTTGTAGAAGGGGAGCATGATCCTGACATCATGCCCCTTCTGGGCCAGGTACATCGGCAGGGCTCTGGCGACATCGGCCAGGCCCCCGGTCTTGACCAGCCCCTCAACCTCCGAGGCAACAAACAGGATTTTCAGTGGGTTAATAGCCAACTCTTGCTCCCTTAGGTACCACCACGATACCGCCTTCGGATACGGTAAATCGCTCTCTATCGTGGTCGAGATTTTCACCGATAACGGTGCCGGGCGCAATTTCAACGTTTTTATCTATGATCGCGCGCCGGATGGAGCACCCCTCACCAATCTTGATATCCCCCAGTAACACCGACTCACTGATGTGGCTGCAGGGGCCAATATTGCAGCGGAAACCGAGGATGGAGCGCTGGATCTGGCTGCCCTGAATGAAACAACCGGCGGAGATCAGGGAGTTGGCTATCTTCACCTTGCACTCGTCGCTGTCGATGAAGGTAGCTGGTGGCAGCGCCGGATAGTGGGTGTGCAGTGGCCACTTGCGGTTATAGAGGGAGAAGGGGGGATTGTCGGCCACCAGGTCCATGTGCGCTTGCCAATAAGAGTCTAGAGTGCCCACATCCCGCCAGTAGACGTGCGGTTTCTCGCCGGGGATGACGTTGGTGCTGTAGTCATAGACATAGACGGGGGCGCGCGGGTAGAGGCTCGGGATCACATCCTTGCCAAAGTCGTGGCTGGAGTTCTCCTCGGCGGCATCCCGCTTCAACTCACGGCAGAGGGCATCGGTCTCGAAGATGTAGTTGCCCATGGAGACCAGCGCCTGGGTCGGATCGCCGGGAATGTGCTTGGGCTGCTTCGGTTTCTCCTGAAAGCCGATCATCCGTCCTTCGGTATCTACCTCGATCACCCCGAAGGCGCTCGCCTCTTCGATGGGCATGCGCAGGGCCGCGACTGTCATGGCAGCATTTTTTTGTTTGTGGAAAGTGACCATCTGGCTCACATCCATCTTGTAGATGTGGTCGGAGCCGAAGATGCAGACGTGATCCGGTTCGGCCCGCTCGATAAAGCCGAGGTTCTGGTAGATGGCATCGGCGGTGCCGTCATACCAGCGTTTGCCCATCCGCATCTGGGCCGGGATGGGATCGATAAAGCGGTCGGTGATACCGACGATATTCCACCCCTTCTTCATGTGCAGATAGAGGGACTGGGATTTGAATTGGGTTAGTACATAGATGCGTAGAAAGTCTGCGTTGACGAAGTTGTTGAGGACAAAATCGATCAGCCGGTAGCTGCCACCGAAGGGGACGGAAGGCTTGCTGCGGGTGGTGGTCAGAGGCTGCAGGCGAGTACCTTCGCCACCAGCCAGGATCATGGTCAAAATGCCAGCCATCGTATTTCTCTCCCTGAATGAACAACATGAAAAGGTTTTCAAGGCTCGGTATAAAAACACCCCTAAAGGGGTGGTTTTTATCGTGCTCTTAGTACCTTACCAGATCCCGTATGGGGCTCTCTAGCGGTTTTCTTGTACTGCTTACACTTAATTACACTTTGCTCAGATAGACCTTGAATTTGGCATCACTGCTGATCACTTCAGTCCGTTTGAAGTGTGTCTCCAGTATAGGCTGGTAGCGCAAGAAGGCGTTGGCAACAATGGTCAGCGAACCATTTGGCAGCAAAAATTCCGGCGCCTTGGCCAGGAACTGCTCGGTCGCCGCATAGAAGGTTTTGAGACCCGCATGGAATGGCGGGTTGGAGACGATGTGCTGGAAACGGGTGGAGACATCCGAATAGACATCGGAAGCGGTGACCTTGCCCTGCAGACCGTTGATCGCCAGGGTGCGGCGGCTCGATTCGAGCGCCAGCGCGCTGATATCCACCATGTTGACCCGCAGATCCGGATTGCGCTTGGCCAGCACAGACCCAATTACCCCGGCGCCGCAGCCAAAATCGAGCAGCTCGCCATTCATCGGTGGCACTGCAGCCAGCAGCATCTGGGTGCCGAGATCCAGCTCGGCGGCGCTGAAGACGCCGGGCAGCGCCAGCACGGTCAGCTCGGTATCACCGGCCTTGCACTGATAGCGGCCAAACCAGCTATCCAGATTGAAAGGTTCAACCGGTTGGCTCAGCTCACCGTGATAGAGCGAGCAGCGGCGCGCCGAATCGCGCTTGATCGGCTTCTCGCCATAGGGGGCCAGCAGCTTGTCGGCGCCATTGATGCCGCCGCGGTTTTCACCGGCCAGGAACAGATCTGCACCCGCTTCCAGCAAGGGGGTCATCATGGCCAGCAGATATTGTGCCTCGGCCTTGGCCTTGGGCATCAGCAGCAACAGGGCATCGAAGCGGGGGGCACCACCTAGCTGGTGGTCAAACAGGATCGCCTCGCCGAGGGCGGCCTGCTGGCTGCGGTAGTAGCAGTAATCGGTGGTAAAGACGGTCAGGGTCCGGGCCAGGCTCGCCAGCTGGCGGGGGTAGTCATCCTCCAGGGCGCCACAGACAAGTAGCCGCTTGCCGACAAAGAGGGCTTGGTTTCGTTCCAGCATCTGGCTGACGGCACTGATAGGGCTGCTCATCGGGTCTCTCCACGCAATTTTGGGCGGCCATTATACATAGCCCCTTTCGCCTTGACATTTATGCCGTGTTCCCGAAATATGCCCAGACACCATTTTTTGACCAGAGATGACGAAATGCGGTTCAACGGGTCGAAACGAAAGCACAAAAAAAGCCTGAAATTCGGGCCTGCCGACGTTCGCGCGTAACCTCTCATCCCTGAGAAGCTTCAAACCCCGGTTGCGCACATCGTACCGGGGTTTTTTATTGCCATATGCGCGTCATTTAGGAGAAGGAGATCCCATGTTTCAAGGTTCAATCGTTGCGTTGATCACCCCGTTTCGACAGGGAAAGCTGGATGAAGAGGCGCTGCTGCGTCTGGTGGAGTGGCATATCGAGCAGGGCACTCACGGCATTGTGCCGGTGGGCACCACGGGGGAAAGTCCGACCCTGACCCACGACGAGCACTGCCGGGTGGTGGAGCTGGTGGTCAAACAGGTCGCTGGCCGTATTCCGGTGATTGCCGGAGCGGGCTCCAACAATCCGGTCGAGGCGATCGAATATACCCAGTATGCCGAGCGGGTCGGTGCAGATGCCACCCTGCATGTGGCCGGTTACTACAACCGCCCCAATCAGGAGGGGCTCTACCACCACTTCAAGGCAGTGCACGACGCAACCAGCAAACCCATCATCGTCTACAACATTCCGCCGCGCGCCATCGTTGACGTGCAACCCGCGACCCTGGCCCGTCTGGCCGAGCTGCCGCGCATTGCTGGGGTGAAAGATGCCACCGGCGATCTGGCGCGCCCCTGGACCGAGCGCCAGCTGATCAAAAAGCCCTTCGCCTGGCTCTCCGGTGAAGATGCCACTGCGGTTGCTTACAACATCGGCGGCGGTCAGGGCTGTATCTCTGTGACCGCTAACGTGGCGCCCAAGCTGGTAGCCGAGGTGCAGAACCTCACGCTGGCTGGCAAGTGGCAAGAAGCGCGTGAACTGCAAGACCAGCTGATTCCGCTCCATCAGGCGATGTTTGCCGAGCCGAGCCCGGCCGGTGCCAAGTATGCCGCCTCTCTGCTCGGTTTCTGCAGCGAGGAGTGCCGTCTGCCGGTGATGCCACTGTCGGAAGCGACCCGCGAGCGCATTCGCAGCGCCATGCAGCAGCTCAACCTGCTGTAATGCAAAACGGGTGAGCCAAGGCTCACCCGTTTTGTTTTTGGCTTTTGTTTCCGGTCTTTATTTCCGACCTTTAGTACCGGTATGGCCACGCTCAGGCTGCGTGATGCAGCCATGTGGCGATGGCCAGCTGCAACTCGACATACGCCGGATAGAGGAAGAGATCGGCCAGTTCGGCAGGCCACTCGTTTTGCTCGTCCGATTGGGCTTGCAGATGGGCGTGCAGGCTGGTCAGAGCTGGCAGCCAAGGTGCGGGTTGTGGCAGCGCGGCCGCAGTGCGGGCGACCAGATCGATCCCCTGGCACAGGGCCGCGAGTGCCTGCTGTTGAATGCCTTTATCCTGAGGATGCTCCAGCCAGAGCTGCTCGTGGTGCTGCCAGTGACGCAGCCCCTCGCTTACCCCCGTTATGC
The DNA here is from genome assembly GCF_049170755.1 of Aeromonas sp. 604176. Taxonomy (NCBI): domain Bacteria; kingdom Pseudomonadati; phylum Pseudomonadota; class Gammaproteobacteria; order Aeromonadales; family Aeromonadaceae; genus Aeromonas; species Aeromonas sp. 604176. Next base: position 831 of record NZ_JAAKNE010000165.1, on the reverse strand, counting down.
CATCCATACCTTCATGCTCGACCAGCGCCTGCAGGGCCAGCGGTTTGCCAAGACCAGCCAGTCGATAGCCGCGCTGGGCCTTGGATTGGGCGCCAAGGCGCAGCCCGCCGATCCTGGCGAGGCGTTGGGCCAGCGCAAACAGCGCCGCGGTAGCGCCTGATTTGAGCTCCAGTTCCAGTTCGTTGATGGTGGTGCTGCCTTGGCTGCCGACTATCTCGCCCTGATCCCAGGCCAGCTCAATCTTGGCCCCCTCGAAGACGATCAGCCAGTGGCGGCGCAGGAAGTCGGTGCGAAACTGGGCGACCAGCTGTTGCTGAATGTGGTCACGCTCGGTCAGGGTCGGCCAAATTTCATCGGGAAAGGCCGAGAGGGTCGGCAGATCGCCGCTCACGGGGGTGTTGTACTCGGGTCTGGCGTGCAGGCCGCCCACCACCTGGCCACGGCATTTGATGGTCTGCTCGGCGAAGGCGTTGCAGCGGCGAATGCGCAGTCCCATCTCCAACTGGCGCAGAGCTAGGGTCGGCGTATCGAAATAGACGTTGCCGAGCTGCTGTTGTGGCGATTCTTTAATCCCAAGAGAATTCAGCAGGTTGGATAACTTGGCTTGAATGTCGCGGGCGACAAAAAACTTTATCTCGATCTCAGTTTGCATAGTCATTCCGGGCTGGCAGGCAACTTTGGGGGGCAGGATTCGGGTCGCGGGGATATAATGCCCGCGAGACGACTAGATTAATTCGCGGTTTAATTGAGGGCGCAGTTCGGTTACCATGCGCGCCTCATAAAATCGTATCGAGTGTTTTTTCACCGACACAGGTTTGGCCATGCCAGTAA
>NZ_JAAKNE010000164.1:0-6547 GCF_049170755.1 Aeromonas sp. 604176 | reverse complement strand
CTGACCGATTTGAGTGGCCGTACCCAGGCCGAGATTGACCTCACTCTGGAACAAGAGGGGTGGGGTCGTGAACTGTTCAGCGTGATGCGTCGCGCGGTATCGAGCGCCGAGTGTGGCGCCACTATTTTTGACTAAGAGCCTTTGACTAAGGAAGAGCTATGCAGAACTGGAAAGTGACCCCGGCCGAGGTGTTTGCCGCCTCCCCGCTGGTACCCGTGATGGTTATCAACGAGCTGGATCAGGCCTTGCCGATGGCCAAGGCGCTGCTCGACGGCGGCATCTCGGTGTTCGAAATCACTCTGCGCACCCCGGTGGCGCTCGATGCCATCGCCCTTATCGCCAAGGCGATGCCGGATGCCATGGTCGGTGCCGGTACCGTGCTCAACTGCGAGCAGTTTGACGCAGCCGTTGCCGCCGGTGCCCGCTTCGTCATCTCCCCGGGGATGACCCCGGCCCTGCTGGCTCACGCAGCCAACAGCACTGCACCGCTGATCCCGGGTGTGGCTACTCCGTCTGAAGTGATGCAGGCGCTGGAAGCGGGCTATGACCACCTGAAGTTCTTCCCGGCCGAAGCGAACGGCGGCACCAAGGCGCTCTCCGCCATTGCCGCGCCGTTGCCCCAGGTGAAGTTCTGCCCGACCGGCGGTATCGGCCCGAAAAACGTGGCCGACTATCTGGCACTCAAATGTGTGGCCACTGTCGGCGGCTCCTGGATGCTGCCAGCCGATGCGGTCAAGAGCGGCAACTGGGAAGAGGTGACCCGCCTCTCCCGCGAAGCGGTTGAGCTGGTTAAACGTTAAGCCTCAGTTGTGCAGAAAACCAAACAGGCCACCCTCGGGTGGCCTGCTTCTTTTGGCCATTTTGACAGCGGAAAAGCCATTTACAGGGTGCCGTCTGCTCCCTTATGGTCGTGGTCGGTTTCTTATCCGGCTGGCCGATATGTCCTTTCTCCATCGCTCCTGCCCGCAAGGGCACTTCACTTCGCTGCACTGTCATCCGCAGGCCCAGTATTGCTACATGCATGAAGGTGGCGGCGTTATCACCGGCGGTGCTGCCAGCGAGCTGCTGGTGGCCGGCCAGCTCTGCTTTATTCCGACGGGCTGGGAGCACGAGTTTCGCGTGCTGCGCCACTCTCGCCTGTCGCTTATCTATACCGATTCGTCCGCATCAGCCCCTTTTGGTCTGCGGCAGGTAACGCCGCTGCTGGCTGGACTCTTTGCCCGCCTGATCGATTTGGAGGAGGGGGCCGAGCAGGAGGCCTATCTGACAGTGATTGGCCACGAGTTGGTGCGAGCTGCTCCGCAAGCGGCCCAGCCTGCGCTGGCGGCCAACCTCGACCCGCGCCTGCTGCGGGTGCTGGAGCGTTTCTGTCAGGCACCCTCAATCAACACCATGCTTGCCGAGCTGGCCATGGATTGCGGCGCTTCGCTGCGCACTCTCAACCGGCTTTTCCTCCAGCAGCTGGGTTGTACCTTCCGCCAGTGGCGCGAGCAGGTGGTGATGTGGCGGGCTCGCCAGTTGCAGTATCAGGGGTTCACATCGGTGCAGATTGCCGACCTGCTCGGTTACGAAGATCCCGCCGCCTTCTCCCGCGCGCTCCAGCGCTTCGCCCGGCGTGGCTCAGCGTCGTGAACCTATGTCGGCATCCTGCTTGCTGCCGCTCAGCAGGCAGGTCACCTCGTCGGTCTGGCAGATCTTGCCGTCGCGAAAGGTGAAGAGGCCGCTCACCTTGCAGACCAGTGGGGCGCCATCGTGGCGGGTAGATCGCACCACATGGGTCGAGTGCACCCTGTCCCCTTGCGCGATTGTGGCGACGAATTCGATAGTGGCTTCGGCCAGATGAGCTCTCAGCGCCGCAATGTGCTGGCAAAAGGCAATGTAGTCGAGCTGCTCGCCATTCACCTGCTGGCAGTAGTCCGGGGTGAACCACTGGTCGAGCTCGGCCAGGGTAAAACGAGGATCGCAGACAACGCGCTGCAGGCAGGCTCGCAATCGTTCGGTGTTGTTCATTTTCTGCTCCTGAAATGTGGCTGTAATGCCGGGCCAGCATAGAGCAGAGGATGGTGATAAGAGGTTGCAGTATGCGCCATCATAGCGGGTAAACACGCCATGATGGCTGGGGGGGTTACCCCAGACTCTCCCCGACATAGAGGGAGAAGCCGATATCCTTGCGGGTGTCGGGTTGGGATTGGCCGTTGAGACGTGCCAGCAGCATGGTGGCCGCCTCCCGACCTATCGCTTCCCGCGGGGTGGCGATACTGGCCAGCTTGGGGGTCATGGCGTGGCCGATGTCGAGGGCGTTGCAACCGGCGATGGCGATCTGCTGGGGCACCGGGATCCACTTGGCTTGACACTGCAGCAGGGCGCCCACCGCCAGGTCATCGTTGGTGCAGAACAGGCCGTCGAGGTCGGGATAGCGCACCAGCGCCTGATCCAGCAGCTCGCCCCCCAGAGTGAAGCTGGAGGATTGTTCGGTCAGCAGATGCTGGCCGGTGAGGCCGAAGTCGGTCATCGCCTGATAGTAACCCTCCATCCGCAGCTGGGTACGCACGTCGAGCCGCGCCCCCAGATAGACCACCTTGCGTCGGCCCCGGTGCAGCATCTCTGTTACCATGGCCCGGGCCGCGGCTCTATGGTCCATGCCGACCACCATGTCGATGGGGGTTTGCGGTAGATCCATGGTCTCCACCACCGGAATGCCGGCGGTGGCGATCATTTTGCGGGTGCGTTCGGTGTGCTGGCTGTCGGAGAGGATCAGCCCATCCACGTGATAGGAGAGCAGGGATGCGACCTGCTCCTCCTCCCGCTCCGGGCTGTAGCCGTAGTGGGCCAGCAGGGTCTGGTAACCGGCCGGTCGGGTCACCGACTCGATGCCGTGGATCACCGCCGAGAAGACCTGGTTGGAGAGGGAGGGGATCAGGATGCCGATCGCCTTGCTGGTCGCGTTGGAGAGAATATCCGGCGCCCGATTGGGGATATAACCCAGCTCTTCCACCACCGCCGCGATCCGCTCGCGGGTCCCCTCCGCTACGGTCTGCGGGTCGCGCAGATAGCGGCTGACAGTCATCTTGGTCACGCCGGTCTGGTCGGCGATATCTTGCAGGGTGGGGCGGCGCTTGCGGGTGGGGCTCATAGGGGTGTCCAGCGTGGATGTTACATGTAACATTACCGTTTTTGGCGGATAAAGTCAGCATATGAAGCCGTTTTTGCAGGAGTTTTCCGATGATCAGAGGCAAGCAGTTCGTGGATGTCCGGTTCGAGCAACAGGATGTGGAGGGGGAGCAGTTCTCGGAGTGCCGCTTTATCGGCTGCAACTTCTCCTGGCTGGATTTGAGCGATAGCCGCTTCATTGACTGCAGCTTCTACGATCGGGAGAGTGAACGGGGCTGCCTGTTGCAGGGTTGTGATCTGCGCGAGGCGAGCTTCCTGCGCTGCGATCTCACCATGGCCGATTGCAGCCGCAGCCAGTGTCTGGGGCTGGAGATGCGCGACTGTCAGGCGGTCGGTATCAACTTCGGCCATGCCAGCTTCGCCAACCAGATCACCGCCAAAAGCTACTTCTGCGAGGCCCATCTGACCGGCAACAACTTCAGCTATGCCAGCTTCGAGGGTTGTCTGCTGGAGAAGTGCGAGCTGACCGGCAACCGCTGGCAGGGGGCCAACCTGTTTGGTGCCTCGCTGGCGGGTTCCGATCTCAGCGGCTCCGAGTTTGGCCAGATTGACTGGACCAGCTTCAAGCTGCAGGGCTGCGATCTGCGCCAGTGCGACCTGCCGGGGCTGGATCTGCGGCGGGTCGATCTGCAAGGGGGGCAAATTAACGAGGATCAGCAGCAGGTATTGCTGGAGCAGATGGGTCTGGTTATCTTCCCCTGAGCCGAGCGAAAAATTAGGTAATTTTTCATCAAATGGGCGCGACATTGAGGGGCGATGCTTCTGAAATGACAAAAGCCTGCGTGATGCAGGCTTTTGCTAGTGAGTGTGTGACGCGTTTGTCGGCCGGGTTGACTCAACCCTTGGCCAGCCATTTGGTCGGGTTGATCGCCTCGCCCTGATAGCGAATTTCGAAGTAGAGGCCCGGTCTGTCCTGACCGCCACTGTCACCGACCAGCGCCACCGGTTCACCCTGTTCCACGTTCTGGCCAACCTGACGCAGCAGCGACTGATTATGACCGTAGAGGCTCATATAGCCTTTACCGTGGTCGATCACCAGCAGCATACCGAAGCCGTCGAGCCAGTCGGCGTAGACCACTTGTCCCGGTGCAACCGCCTTGACCTGGGTTCCTTCGCTGGCGCCGATCAGGGTGCCTTTCCACTTGAGCTGGGCGGTACGGGGCGAGCCATAGGAGATGAGGATCGGTCCCTGCACCGGCCAGCGCAGGCTGCCATTGGTCTTGAGACCACTGTAGTGACCGGCACTGCTGATGCCCGAGCCACGCTCCGGCTTGGTGCTGGCTACCTCTTCAACCGGTTCTACCGGTTTGACGGTTTTATTCTGCTGGGCGGCGAGTCGTTGCTGCTCGGCACGGCGCTGTTCGGCCAGCTTGCGCTGACGCTCCTGTTCCGCTTTCAGCTTGGCCAGCCGCTCCCGCTCGGCCCGTTCACGGCGCTCCTGCTCTTCACGCTTGCGACGCAGCTCTTCCAGCCGCGCTTTCAGCGCTTTCTCGGCCTTGACCAGCTTGGTGAGCTTCTGTTCGTCATCCTGTACCGACTGCTGCAACTGGTTGCGCACCTTGGCCCGGCTCTGCTGGCTGGCCAGCAGGGTCTGGTGATGCTCCTGCTGTTCGCTCAGCAGGGTCTGCAGTCTGGTTTCGGTCTCTTTGGTTGCCTGCTGGTTTTTCGCCAGCTTGTCGCGGGTGGCGCGCAGGGCGTCGATGGCCTCGATACGGGCCTTGTTGAGGTAGTCGTAGTAGTCGAGTGAGCGGCTCAGTTTGGCCGGATCCTGCTGATTGAGCAGCAGTTTGAGGTAGTCGTGGTTGCCCGCTTGAAAGGCGCTCTCCGCCTGTTTGGCCAGCAACTGCTTTTGATGTTTGGCTTGAACTTCCAGCGCCAGCTTGTCTTTTTGCAGGGTCGCCAGCGTCTGCTGGTTCTGCTTCAACTGCTGCCTGGTCTGGTTGAGTTTGGCGGCGGCGGCCGAGATGGCCTGCTCGTCAGCCTTGAGCTGGGTATTGAGCTTGGCAAGCTCCTGCTTGCTGAGCTTGATGGTCTTCTGTTGCTCTTTGATCTGGGACTGCATGGTCCCCAGCTGCTGATTGGCGGCCAAAGCCGGTGTGCTGGCGCCAAACGACAGGCAAAAAAACAGCGCGCCGGCCAACAGGCCGACGCGACTGGTTTTCTGTGAAATAACTTCGCATCCCCGCATGGGGAAGGATTATTTCAGAATCATCAGGGGCTTGCCAGTCATTTCCGGCGGTACCGGCAGACCCATCAGGGTCAGCATGGTGGGGGCCAGATCGGACAGTTTGCCACCCTCAACTACCTCGGCTTTGCGACCGAAATAGATGAGCGGAACCGGCAGATTGGTGTGGGCGGTGTGGGCCTGACCAGTCTCTTCGTCCAGCATCTTCTCGGCGTTGCCGTGGTCGGCAGTGATCAGGCACTCGCCACCCACTTCGGCCAGGGCGTCGGTGACGCGACCGATGCAGTGGTCAACGGCTTCACAGGCTTTGACGGCGGCATCGAACACACCGGTGTGACCAACCATGTCGCCATTCGGGTAGTTACAGATGATGACGTCGTACTTGCCGCTCTTGATGGCCGCAACCAGCTTGTCGGTCAGCTCTTCGGAGCTCATCTCCGGCTGCAGGTCATAGGTCGCCACTTTCGGGCTGGCCACGATCTCGCGATCTTCGCCGGTGAAGCAGGACTCTTCGCCACCGTTGAAGAAGAAGGTGACGTGAGCGTATTTCTCGGTTTCGGAGATGCGCAGCTGGGTCTTGCCCTGCTTGGCCAGCCACTCACCCAAGGTGTTGACCAGAGCGGTCGGCGGGTAGGCACAGGCAGTTTTGATGTCGGCCGCGTATTCGGTCAGCATCACGAAGTTCAGCTTCGGCTCGACTGCACGGGCGAAGCCGGTGAAGTCCGTGTCAACGAAGGCGCGGGTGATTTCACGGGCACGGTCGGCACGGAAGTTCATGAAAATCAGCGCATCGCCATCTTCCATCGGTGCAGCTTCGCCGATGCGGGTTGCTTTGACGAACTCGTCGTTCTCGTCGCGGGCATAGGCGGCAGCCAGCGCTTCGGTGGCGCTCTCGGCGGTGAACTCGCCCTTGCCCTGGGTCATCAGGTCATAGGCTTGCTGCACGCGATCCCAGCGGTTGTCACGGTCCATGGCGAAGTAACGACCGATCATGGAAGCGAAACGACCCTTGCCCAGCTTGGCGAACAGGGCGTCGAACAGCTCGATGGAGGACTGGGCGGAGCGTGGCGGAACGTCACGGCCATCCAGGAAGGCGTGCAGGTAGATCTTCTCGGCGCCACGCTTGGCAGCCATTTCGATCATGCCCATGATGTGCTCTTCGTGGCTGTGTACGCCACCCGGGGACATCAG
>NZ_JAAKNE010000163.1:0-7075 GCF_049170755.1 Aeromonas sp. 604176 | reverse complement strand
GCGGTCATCACCGCCGCCATGAACTCGGCCGGGAAGTGGGTCTTGAGCCAGAGGGTCTGGTAGGAGACCAGCGCATAGGCGGCGGAGTGGGATTTGTTGAAGCCGTAGCCCGCAAACTTCTCCACCAGATCGAAGATCTTCATCGCCAGCTCGCCGTCGACGCCATTCTTGACGGCGCCCTCCTCGAAACCGGCCCGCTGCTTGGCCATCTCCTCGGGCTTTTTCTTACCCATCGCCCGGCGCAGCATATCCGCGCCACCCAGCGTATAACCCGCCAGGGTCTGGGCGATCTGCATCACCTGCTCCTGATAGAGGATGATGCCGTAGGTGGGCTCCAGAATCGGTTTCAGGCTCTCGTGCTGCCACTTCTCGTCCGGATAGGAGATCGCTTCATTACCGTGCTTGCGGTCGATGAAGTTATCCACCATGCCAGACTGGAGCGGGCCCGGTCGGAACAGGGCCACCAGTGCGATCATGTCTTCGAAGCAGTCGGGGCGCAGCCGCTTGATGAGATCCTTCATGCCGCGGGATTCCAGCTGGAATACCGCTGTGGTCTCATAGCGTTGCAGTAGGTCGAACGACTTCTTGTCATCGATAGGGATGGCGGCGATATCCACCGGCGGCTTGCCCTCTTTGGCAAGACGCGGGTTTATCATGCCGAGCGCCCAGTCGATGATGGTGAGGGTGCGCAGACCCAGGAAGTCGAACTTCACCAGACCTGCGTATTCCACATCGTTCTTGTCGAACTGGGTGACCGGGTGATGGCCTTCGTCATCGCAATAGAGCGGCGCAAAGTCGGTGATCTTGGTGGGCGCGATCACCACGCCACCTGCGTGTTTACCGGCGTTGCGCACCACCCCTTCCAAGCGGCGGGCCATGTCGATGAGGTCTTTGACCTCCTCATCCTGCTCGTAGAGCTCGGGCAGCTTGGGCTCAGCCTCGAATGCCTTGGCGAGCGTCATGCCCGGATCCGGCGGGATCAGCTTGGAGATGCGATCTACAAAGCCGTAAGCGTGGCCCAGCACCCGGCCTACGTCCCGCACCACCGCCTTGGCAGCCATGCTGCCGAAGGTGATGATCTGCGACACCGCCTCCCGACCATACATGTCGGAAACGTGCTCGATCACCTCGTCGCGCCTGTCCATGCAGAAGTCGACGTCGAAGTCGGGCATGGATACCCGCTCGGGGTTCAGGAAACGTTCGAACAGCAGGTCAAATTCCAGCGGGTCGAGGTCGGTGATCTTGAGGGCGTAGGCCACCAGAGAGCCAGCCCCCGAGCCCCGGCCCGGGCCAACGGGGATGCCGTTGTCCTTGGACCACTGGATAAACTCCATCACGATGAGGAAGTAACCCGGGAAGCCCATCTGGTTGATCACTTTGAGCTCGATGTCGAGACGCTCGTCATACTCGGGACGGCGCTCGGCCCGCACCGCCGGATCCGGGAACAGGAATTCCAGCCGCTCCTCCAACCCCTCTTTCGACTTCATGACCAGGAAGTCTTCGGTGGTCATGTCACCGGTCGGGAAGTTGGGCAGGAAGTATTCGCCGAGGCGCACCGTCACGTTGCAGCGCTTGGCGATCTCCACCGTGTTCTCCAGCGCCTCGGGGATGTCGGCAAACAGCTCCGCCATCTCCTCCTGGCTGCGCAGGTACTGCTGCGGGCTGTAGCGGCGCGGCCGGCGCTTGTCCATCAGGGTGTAGCCGTCGTGGATGGCGACCCGGATCTCGTGGGCATCGAAGTCATCGGCGGTGAGGAACACCACCTCGTTGGTGGCCACCACCGGCAGCGCAAACTCGGTGGCAATCGCCACCGCCATGTGCAGGTAGACCTCTTCGTCGGGTCGACCGGTACGCAGCAGTTCGAGGTAGTAGGCATCGGGGAAGTGGGTCTGATAGAAGGCGACACACTGCTCGGTCATCTGCCGGTTGCCCTTGAGCAGGAACTTGCCCACATCCCCCTCGCGGCCGCCGGAGAGGACGATCACCCCCTTGGCATGCTCGGCGAGCCAGCTCTTGTCGATGACCGGCCGCCCCTGCACGTGGCCGCGCTGGTAACCACGGGAAATAAGCAGGGTGATGTTCTGGTAGCCGTCGTTATCCATGGCGAGCAGGGTGAGACGGAACTGCTCGTCGCCAAGCTCATCGCTCTGCACCCAGAAGTCGGCCCCGACGATGGGCTTGATCCCCTTGCCGTGGGCCGCGCCATAGAAGCGCACCAGACCGCACATGTTCATCTGATCGGTCAGCGCCAGCGCCGGCATGTTGTTGGCCGCAGCCGCCCCGACGATGGGGTTGATCTTCTGCAGGCCATCGACCATGGAGAAGTCGGAGTGGACTCGCAGGTGGATAAAACGGGGGTCAGCCATCGTCATCTCCTCTCGCTGCTCAAACTAAATGGCATGGTCTACTCGATCCCCAGTGCGCGGCGCACCGGTTTGAAGCTCTTGCGATATTCGGGCAACGGGCCACGCTCGGCCAGAATGGCGAGGTGATCCGCAGTCGGATAACCCTTGTGACGGGCAAAACCATATTCGGGATGACGGCTGTCCAGCTCGGTCATCTCCGCATCGCGGGTCACCTTGGCGAGGATCGAGGCGGCGCTGATGGCGGCCACCAGGCTATCGCCCTTGACCACGGCACGCGCTTCCATCGGCAATGCAGGGCAGCGGTTGCCATCGATAAAGACCAGCTCGGGGGTGACCTTCAGTCCCGCCACGGCTCGCTGCATCGCCAGCATGGTGGCATGCAGGATGTTGAGCTCGTCGATCTCCTCCGGAGTTGCACGACCGATGGCCCAGGCGAGCGCTTTCTCTTTGATCTCGTCAAACAGGGCGAGGCGCTTCTTCTCGGAGAGCTTCTTGGAGTCGTTGAGCCCTGCGATCGGATTGGCGGGATCGAGAATGACCGCAGCGGTGACCACGTCACCCACCAGGGGGCCACGACCCACTTCGTCCACACCGGCAACCAGCTTGTCGTCAGGAATATCGATCATCATCTTGTAGCCTTGAATCAAAACAGGCCCCGTGGGGCCTGACAGGGGTCGACTGGCGCAGCATTACCGCTCGAAAAGGATGAACGGGTAGCGCGGCGCAATCGACGGTCCGAAATAGCGTTATCTGCCGAGCAGATCCGCCACCGCATCGGCGGCCTGCGAGTCGGCATTGCAGCGGATCAGCTGGTGCAGCTCGGTGAAGGTATTGACCAGCGCACTGTTGTCGTGCTCGAAGTACTTGCTCACCTCTTCCACCAGATTCTCCGGGGTGCACTCGTGCTGGATGAGTTCCGGCACCAGCATGCGACCGGCGAGCAGGTTGGGCAGAGAGACAAATTCGGTCTTCACCAGTCGCTGGGCCAGCCAGTAGCTGAAGGGCTTGAGCTTGTAGCCCACCACCATCGGCTTTTTCACCAGCATGGCTTCGAGCGCTGCGGTGCCAGAGGCCAGCATCACCACGTCGGCGGCGATCATCGCCTCGCGGCCCTGCCCTTCCAGCAGCACCATGTCGAGACCCGGCGCTACCTCGGCCTTGATGGCCATAAACTGCTCACGCCGTTTCTGGTTGACCAGCGGCACGATGAAGCCGAGATCCGGATAGCGCACCGTCAGGTGTTTGCATGCCTCGAGAAACAGGGGAGACATAAAGCCCACTTCTGCGGTGCGGCTGCCCGGCAGCACTGCCAGCCAGCGGCGATTGGCATTGATACCGAGATTGCGACGTACGGCTGCCTGATCCGGCACCAACGGAATATCATCCGCCATGGTGTGACCGACAAAACGGCAAGGGGCGTCGAAGCGGTCGTAGAAGGCTTTCTCGAAGGGCAGGAAGGCGAGCACCATGTCGGTGGCGGCCTTGATCTTGTGAATGCGGTTCTGGCGCCAGGCCCACACAGAGGGGCTGACATAGTGAACCGTCTTGATACCGGCGCGGCGCAGTTTCAGCTCCACTCCGATATTGAAATCTGGTGCATCCACGCCGATGAAGATATCGGGCGGATTGGCAATAAAGTGGCGCAGCAGTTCGCGACGAACCTTGAGGATGCGCGGCAGACGCCCCAGCACCTCGGTGATCCCCATGACGGAGAGCTCTTCCATCTCGAACAGGGCCTTGACGCCCAGAGCCTGCATGCGCGGCCCGGCGATCCCTTCGAACTGCGCGTCCGGGTAACGGACTTGCAGCTCGCGCACCAGACCGGCAGCCAGAATGTCGCCGGAGACCTCTCCGGCGACGATACCGATACGAACCGGATCAGGCACGGATGATCCCGCGCTCGTTGTCTTTGAGGAAGTCCACATAGAGCTGGACGGCCGGCTCGGCTTGCGCCATCTCGATCAGCACCGGCAGCACCTCTTCGATGGTCTTGCCGGAGCGGAAGATCTCTTTGTAGGCACGCTTGACGGCAGAGATGGCCTCGGCGCTGAAACCGCGGCGACGCAGACCTTCGGAGTTCACCCCGAACGGCTTGGCGTAGTTGCCGGCAGCCATCACGTAAGGCGGTACGTCCTTGTTCAGGGCGGCGCAGCCACCGACGAAGGCGTGGGAACCGACGCGGCCGAACTGGTGAATGGCGGAGAGACCACCAAAGATCACGAAGTCACCGATCACCACGTGGCCAGCCAGGGTCGCGTTGTTGGCGAAGATGCAGTTGTCACCAATGATGCAGTCGTGGGCAACGTGGACGTTGACCATGAACAGGTTGCCGCTGCCCACCTTGGTCAGGGATTGATCCTGAATGGTACCGCGGTGGAAGGTGCAGTTCTCGCGAATGACGTTGTTGTCGCCAATCTCGAGGAAAGTGCGCTCACCGGCGTACTTCTTGTCCTGGCAATCCTCACCGATGGAGGTGTGCTGGAAGATCTTGTTGCCGCGACCAATCTTGGTCGGGCCCTTGATCACCACATGGGAACCTACCCAGGTGTTGTCACCGATTTCCACCTCGGCGCCGATGACAGAAAAGGGGCCGATTTCAACCCCTTTACCGATCACGGCAGACTCATGGACGATGGCTGTATCGTGAATGATGGCAGTCTGGTCGATCACGTGTGTTAAACCTCGCGTTTGGCGCACATCAGCTCGGCGGTACAGACCACTTCACCGTCGACGGTAGCGACACCGGTGAACTTGGCAATACCGCGACGCTCTTTCAGGAACTCCACGTCGAGCACCAGTTGATCACCGGGGCCGACCGGACGCTTGAAGCGAGCGTTGTCGATTGAGGCAAAATAGTAGAGTTCATTGGGAGACGGTTTGCCCACCATGGTAAATGCCAGGATACCGGTGGCCTGTGCCATCGCTTCCAGGATCAGTACCCCTGGGAACACCGGCTTGGCCGGGAAGTGCCCCTGGAAGATCGGCTCGTTGAACGAGACGTTCTTGATGGCGCGCAGAGTTTTGCGCTCATCGCTGATCTCGTAGTTTTCCACCCGATCCACCATCAGGAACGGATAACGGTGGGGCAGCAGATCCATGATTTCCTGGATACCCAGGCTCTTCTTTTCAGTAGTCAAAACAGTACCCTATACCAATCGTGATTATTCTTGATCCAGCTTCTTCTCAAGCTTGCTTAACCGCTTGTGCATCTCTTCGATACGCATCACCCGGGCGGCGGTCTTGCGCCACTCTTTATTGGTTTGCAGAGGGATGCCGGAAGAGTAGACACCGGGCTCGGTAATGGGTCGCATCACCATGGCCATACCGGTAACGGTGGCCTGATCGCAGATCTCCATATGCCCGTTAAAGACGGAAGCGCCACCAATGATACAGTATTTGCCGACCTTGAGACTACCAGCCATCACGGTGGAGCCCGCCACGGCAGTGCCGTAACCAATCTCCACGTTGTGGGCGATCTGGCACTGGTTGTCGATGATGACGTTGTCAGCGATGCGGGTATCTTCCAGCGCACCGCGGTCGATGGTGGTACAGGCACCGATCTCGACCCGGTTGCCGATAGTCACGCCGCCGAGCTGGGGGATCTTGATCCACTCGCCACGCTCGTTGGCATAACCGAAACCATCGGCGCCGATCACTGTGCCGGATTGAACCAGACAGTCGGTGCCCATGGTCACATTGTGATAGAGGGTGACGTTGGCCCACAGCCGGGAGCGGGCTCCCAGCCGGGTGTTCTTGCCAACGAAACAACCCGGGCCAATGCGTACATCATCACCCAGCACGACGCCGGATTCGATCACTGCATTGGCGCCGATGGCCACTCTCTCGCCCAGTTGTACGTCAGCCGCGATAACGGCGCTCGGATGGATATCCGTGGCCGGCTGCGGGGTGGTGTCCAGCAGTTGGGCTACCCGGGCAAAGCCCACATAGGGGTCTTTGAGCACCAGGGCATTGGTGGGACAAAATGGCAGATCCGCTTCTGTAATGAGCACGGCGGTCGCCTTGCTCTGCTCCAGATAGTGCCGGTACTTCTTGTTGGACAGGAAGGTGATATCCCCCTCCCCGGCCTTTTCCAGTGTCGCTACCTTGCGGATTTCCAGGGTTCCGTCGCCATGGATCTGGGCCCCCAGTTGCTGGGCCAGCTGTGCGAGAGTGAATGCCATCAATTAGTTGCTCTTGCTTACCTGAGAAATAACCTGGCCGGAGATGTCCAGCTTGCTGGCGGCATACGGGGCGGCATTGCGCTCCAGCACCAGATCGTAACCATTGCTCTTGGCGATGGAATCGATGGCAGCCTGCACCTTGGTCAGGATCTTGTTGCGCTCTTCGGACTGACGGCGACCGTTGTCCTGCTCAAAGGCTTGACGCTTCTGGTTGAACTCCATCTGCAGCTTGGCCAGCTTCTCCTGGTTCTGCTTCTTCTGCTCGGCGCTCATGAAGGCTTCATCCTTGCGGAACTTCTCGACCAGCTTCTGGCCTTCCTGTTCCAGCTTCTGCAGCTCACGCATGCGCGGCTCGAATTCACCTTTCAGCTTGGCTGCAACGGCTTCACGCTGGGGCAGCTTTTGGAAGACTTCGCCCATATCCACCACGGCGATCTTGGTCTCAGCGAAGGCAGAACCCATGCCGGCAGCCATCAGTGCAAAGCTCAAACCAGCTACTTTCAACGCTTTATTCACACTTACTCCTTG
>NZ_JAAKNE010000162.1:0-7143 GCF_049170755.1 Aeromonas sp. 604176 | reverse complement strand
TTGTTATTGAGAATGTAGGCGGTGATCATCTGTCCCCCCTTAAAAAGTCATGGGTAATCAGGGATGGTTGCACAGGTCATGCGGCCTTAGATCGCTGCAGAAGGCGATCCCGTGGATAAGCAGATCGGGCCGATGGAAAACCTGAATGCGGCGAACTATACAGGGGTGGGCCCCGCTTGTCAGGGGCTATTCATCAGGGATTCAGCTTGTTTGTCCAAAAAAACAGCGAGGTCGGATCACCTGAGCGGCTATGCGGGGTAGAACCCGCCTTTGGCTGGGGGAGGGGCAGCTGGGGCTGCTTGTTGCCGCTGCCCCGCTTCATCACATATTCGAATAATTGGGCCCGGAGCCCCCCTGTGGCGGTGTCCAGACGATGTTTTGGGACTGAGTATCTTTGATGTCACCGCATCTTGGCATCGCCGTATTCCATCACATATTGGGATAGTTGGGCCCGGATCCTCCTTGTGGCGGTGTCCAGACGATGTTTTGGGACTGAGTATCTTTGATGTCACCGCATCTTGGCATTGCCGTTCCATCACATATTCGGATAATTGGGCCCGGAGCCCCCCTGTGGCGGCGTCCAGATAATGTTTTGACTGGGATCTTTAATGTCACAGGTTTTGCAGTGAATACAGTTGGCGGCGTTGATCTGCAGTTTGGCCGCGCTTTCCATTTCCAGTACCTCAAACACCCCGGCCGGACAGTAGCGTTGGGCGGGTTCGGCCCAGGTGGGCAGATTGACCTCGACCGGAATACGCTCGTCCTGCAGCTTGAGGTGACAAGGCTGATCCTCGTCGTGACTGGTGTTGGCCAGATACACAGACGAGAGTTTGTCAAAGCTCAGCTTGCCATCGGGTTTGGGATAATGGATGGGCTCGCAGCGGCTGGCCACGCGCAGCTGACGGTAATCGTGAGCTTTATCGAGCAACCTGAAGGGCGAGTTTGCGCCAAACAGCCGTTGCTCCAGCCAGTTGAAGGCACCGCCCAACCAGGGACCATAGCGGTGAAGCGCCGCGCCGAAGTTGCGCGCCGCCTTGAGCTCGCGGGCCAGCCAGCTCTGTTGCAGCTCGTCGCCATACTGGGCCAGATCCCGGCCCCCTTCATCGCCACCCCGCAGGGCCATCGCGACGGTTTTTGCCGCCAGCATTCCCGATTTCATGGCGGTGTGGATCCCCTTGATGCGGGAAAAGTCGAGGGTGCCCGCATCACAACCGATCAGCAGGCCGCCCGGGAAGTGCATGCGGGGCAGGGCGTGCCAGCCCCCCTTGGTGATGGCGCGGGCGCCATAGCTGATGCGCTCCCCATCTTGCAACACGCCAGCGATAAGCGGGTGATACTTGAGGCGCTGGAATTCGTCAAACGGGCTGAGCCAGGGATTCTGGTAGTTGAGATCGACAATCAGCCCGACTGCCACCTGATCCCCCTCCATGTGATAGAGATAGAAGCCACCGTGGCTATTGCCGCCCCCCTGCTTGCCAAGGGGCCAGCCACTACCGTGTAGCACCTGTCCCGCCTTGCCCCGACCTGCTGGCAGTTGCCACAGCTCCTTGAAGCCGATGGCGTAGTGTTGGGGTTGGGCTGGGTTTTCCAGATTGAACTCGGCGATCAGCTGCTTGCCGAGATGGCCGCGTGCCCCTTCGGCAAAGAGGGTGTAGCGACCGAGCAGCGCCATGCCGGGCACATGATCAGCTTTTGGGTTCCCAGCCCGATCCAGCCCCAGATCGCCGGTGATGACCCCCTTGACCCGGCCCGCTTCCATGATAAGTTCGCTGGCGGTAAATCCCGGGTATATTTCGACTCCCAGTTTTTCCGCCTGTTGGCCAAGCCAGCGGCAGAGATTGCCCAGACTGACCACATGGCAACCCTGATTGTGCATCCGGGGCGGCACCGCCCAGGCGGGCAGTTGCAGGGAACGTTGCTCGCTTTGCAGCAGATGCACCTGATCGTCGCTGACCGGCACGCCGAGCGGCGCTTGCTGCCAGCCATCCGGCAGCAGCTCTTGCAAGGCGACGGGATCAAACAGGGCGCCGGAGAGCAGATGGGCGCCAATTTCCGCCCCCTTCTCCAGCAGACAGACAGAGAGAGTGGCATCCTGCTGTTTCAGGGCGATGGCTGCACTGAGCCCCGCCGGTCCGCCGCCGACGATGACGACATCAAATTCCATTGCTTCCCGTTCCATCTTGCCTCTGCGCTCTGGTTGGCCTAGGGTAATGCTGGTAGTTTACGTAAACGTAAAGCAGTTGTAAGCAAAGCTGAGCAAGAAAAAGCAAAAAATCAGGGAAGAGCGTACTGCAACAAACGCAGAGGCACACTAATGAATTCAATCCAAAGAGACGAGGCATGACCCCATGAAGCTGCTGGTCGCAATCAAACGGGTAGTCGACTACAACGTCAAGATCCGGGTGAAGGGAGACGGCTCCGACGTGGAGCTGGCCAATGTGAAGATGGGGATCAACCCCTTTTGTGAAATTGCGGTGGAGGAGGGGGTCAGGCTGCGGGAAGCGGGTATCGCCAGCGAGCTGGTGGTGGTGACTTTCGGCCCTGACGCTGCCGCCGAGCAACTGCGCCATGGGCTGGCGCTGGGGGCGGATCGGGCGCTGCATTATGTCACCGACGAGACGCTCACCCCGCTCACTGTCGCCCGTGCCTTGCACAAGGTGTGTGAGCAGGAGCAGCCGGATCTGGTGCTGCTCGGCAAGCAGTCCATCGATTCTGACAACAATCAGGTGGCCCAGATGCTGGCTGCCCTCAATGATTGGCCGCTGGCGACCTGTGCGTCAGCCCTCAAGGTGGAAGCGGGGGAACTGCTGGTGACCCGCGAAATCGACGGTGGCCTCGAGACCCTGCGCATGCCGTTGCCTGCGGTGGTGAGCGCCGATCTGCGTTTGAATGAACCGCGCTTTGCCTCGCTGCCCAACATCATGAAGGCCAAGCGCAAGCCGCTTGATAGCGCTCCGTTCTCGACACTCGCCGTTGAGGTGGCCAACCAGACCCGTTTGCTCGGGGTGATGGCGCCGCCAGCCCGCAGCGCCGGGATCAAGGTGGGCTCGGTGGACGAGCTGGTGGACAAACTCAAACACGAAGCGAAGGTGCTGCCATGAGCGTGCTGATCATTGCCGAACATCATCAGGGCCATCTGGCCGACAACGTGGCACAACTGGTCACCGCCGCCGGAGCCATCGGCGGTCAGGTTGACCTGCTGTTGCTGGGTCAGGGGCTGACCGAGGCGGGTGAACAGGCGGCAGCCCTCTGCGGCGTCGACAAGGTGTTGCTTGCCGAACATCCCCTGCTGGCCGACGGGCTGCTGGATGGGGTGGACAAGCTGCTGGCCAGCTGGTGCGAAGGTTACAGCCACTGCCTGATGGCGGCGAGTGCCATGGGCAAGGCGCTGCTGCCACAAGTAGCGGCTCGGCTCGGGGTGGAGATGCTCTCCGAGGTGACGGCTATCGAGAGTAGCGACACCTTCCTGCGCCCCATCTATGCAGGCAATGCCATCGCCAGAGTGGCAAGCTCGGCACCCGTCAAGGTGATGACAGTGCGGGCCACCGCGTTTGCCAAGGCGGCGACAGGCGGGCAGGCTCCCATCGAGCACTTGGCCGTGCCCGAATTCGCTGGTCGTACCCGGCTGGTCGAGCGCCGCGCGGTGCGCTCCAGCAGGCCCGAACTGACCGCCGCCCGGGTGGTGGTCTCCGGAGGCCGGGCGCTGGGCTCCAAGGCGCAATTCGCCCTGATTGAGGCGCTGGCCGATAAGCTGGGTGGGGCGGTGGGCGCATCGCGGGCCGCCGTTGATGCGGGATATGTCGCCAACGATCTGCAAGTGGGGCAGACCGGCAAGGTGGTGGCGCCCGAGCTCTATATCGCGGTCGGCATTTCGGGGGCCATCCAGCATCTGGCGGGGATGAAGGAGTCGAAAGTGATCGTGGCCATCAACAAGGACAGCGATGCCCCCATCTTTCAGGTGGCGGACTACGGGCTGGTGGGGGATCTCTTCACTCTGCTGCCGGAGCTCACCGCCAAACTGTAAATTTGTCAGAAATGGCTGAGCAGTGGTCGTTTATGCGCTCTGCCCGCCATTTCTGTGCATGTTCCCTGCAAGCCCTGACCCGTTCAGGGCTTTTTCTCCTGCAAGGGGGAGGCAGAGTGACGGTAAAAGGTTGAGCCAGCTCCCAAAAAGCCTTTGATCCGCTGGCTGCTCTTGTGTAAAACCTGACAAGTCATCGATTAATCTCATCCACTCACGGAAAGCGTCATGAGCAAACAGATTTACAACTTCTGCGCCGGCCCCGCCATGCTGCCGGTTGAAGTCATGGAGCGCGCCCAGCGCGAATTTTGTAATTTTCAGGGGCTGGGAGCCTCGGTCATGGAGCTTTCCCATCGTGGCAAGCCCTACATGGCGGTGGCCGAGAAGGCCGAAGCGGATCTGCGCGAGCTGCTGGCGGTGCCGGACAACTACAAGGTGCTCTTCATGCACGGTGGCGGCCGCGGTCAGTTCTCCGCCGTGCCCATGAACCTGCTTGGCGGGGCCAACAAGAAGGCGGACTTCCTGCTGACCGGTGTCTGGTCCCAGAGCGCGGTGGATGAAGCCAAAAAGTATGGCGATATTCAGACCTTCCAAGGGGTTGCCAAGAACGAGCAGGGGATCTCCCACCTGCTGCCGACCCCGGCGTTTCGCGCCGATGCGGCCTATGTTCACTACTGCCCGAACGAAACCATTGATGGCATCGAGATGTTCGACATCCCGGCCACCGGCGAGGTGCCGCTGGTGGCGGATCTCTCCTCCACCATTCTCTCCCGTCCTCTCGATGTGAGCCGCTTTGGCATCATCTATGCCGGTGCCCAAAAAAATATCGGCCCGTCCGGGCTTGCCATCGCCATCGTGCGCGATGACCTGCTGGATCAGGCCAGAGCCGATGTCCCCTCGATTTTTGACTACAAGCTCACTGCCAAGAACGACTCCATGTTCAACACGCCGCCCACCTACGCCTGGTATCTGGCCGGTTTGGTGTTCGAGTGGCTGAAAGAACAGGGTGGTCTCGAGGCGATGGAAGCGCGCAACAAGGAGAAGGCCGACTTCCTGTATGACTATCTCGATCAGTCGAGCTTCTATGGCAATCAGGTGGATGTCAGCTGCCGTTCGCGGATGAACATCCCGTTCCAGCTGAAAAATGCCGAGCTGGACAAGCAGTTCCTGGCCGAATCGGAAGCCGCTGGCCTGCTGGCCCTCAAGGGGCACCGTATTGTCGGTGGCATGCGCGCCAGCATCTACAACGCCATGCCGCTGGAGGGAGTGAAGGCCTTGGTGAGCTTTATGGATGGTTTTGCCAAGCGCCACGGCTGAGAAGAGAGTACTCACATGCTTGCTGGCGGCCTCTCGTGACAACTCGTGAGCCGCTTCCAGCTATTGCAGTGATTCAAGACGCCGGGGATACCCCGGCGTCTTTTTTTCAACAGAACCAGCTCGCTGGCGTTTGCCGTGCGATTTCCCCTGAAAGTGCCCTTGCCGAGCGGGACGCAGGCTGTTAACGTCCGGACAGGCGTTTATTTTTGAGATAGCACAGGAAGTCTATGAATTCGTTGCGTTTGGAACCCATTTCTCGTGTGGTCGGTGAGGTCAATTTGCCCGGCTCCAAGAGTGTCTCTAACCGTGCGCTGCTGCTGGCGGCGCTGGCTCGTGGCACCACCCGTCTGACTAACCTGCTCGACAGCGATGACATTCGTCATATGCTGGCTGCGCTGACCCAGCTCGGGGTCAAGTACAAGCTCTCCGCCGACAAGACCGAGTGTACCGTGCAGGGGCTGGGCCGCAGCTTTGCGGTGAAAGAGCCGGTCAATCTGTTCCTCGGCAACGCCGGTACCGCCATGCGACCGCTGTGCGCCGCGCTGTGCTTGGGCTCCGGTGAATATACTCTGGGCGGCGAGCCGCGCATGGAAGAGCGTCCCATCGGCCATCTGGTGGATGCCCTGCGTGAAGCGGGTGCCCATATCCAGTACCTGAAACACGATGGTTATCCGCCGCTGGTGGTGGACGCCAAGGGGCTGTGGGGCGGCGATGTGCACGTCGACGGCTCCGTCTCCAGCCAGTTCCTGACCGCGTTTTTGATGGCGGCGCCGATGGCGGCGGGCGATACCCGGATCCACATCAAGGGGGAGCTGGTTTCCAAGCCCTACATCGACATCACCCTGCACATCATGAAGCAGTTTGGGGTGGTCATCGAGCACGACAACTACAAGCTGTTCTACATCAAGGGCAACCAGACCTACATCAGCCCGGGTGACTTTCTGGTGGAAGGGGATGCCTCCAGCGCCTCCTACTTCCTCGC
The DNA here is from genome assembly GCF_049170755.1 of Aeromonas sp. 604176. Classification (NCBI taxonomy): domain Bacteria; kingdom Pseudomonadati; phylum Pseudomonadota; class Gammaproteobacteria; order Aeromonadales; family Aeromonadaceae; genus Aeromonas; species Aeromonas sp. 604176. The sequence continues at coordinate 823 of NZ_JAAKNE010000162.1, read as the reverse complement.
GGCGGGTGCCATCAAGGGTAAGGTGCGGGTCACCGGTATCGGCAAGCACAGCATTCAGGGTGATATCCACTTCGCCGACGTGCTGGAGAAGATGGGCGCGCGCATCACCTGGGGTGATGATTTCATCGAGGCGGAGCAGGCGCCGCTGCACGGAGTGGATATGGATATGAACCATATTCCCGATGCGGCCATGACCATCGCCGTAGCGGCGTTGTTTGCCGAGGGGCCGACCTCCATTCGCAATATCTACAACTGGCGGGTGAAGGAGACCGATCGTCTGCACGCCATGGCGACCGAGCTGCGCAAGCTGGGCGTCGAAGTGGAGGAGGGGCATGACTTCATCACCGTGACCCCGCCGACCCAGCTCAAGCATGCCGAGATCGATACCTACAACGATCACCGTATCGCCATGTGCTTCTCGCTGGTGGCGCTGTCGGATACCCCGGTCACCATCAATGATCCCAAGTGCACCTCGAAGACCTTCCCGGATTACTTCGACAAGCTGGCCAGTATCAGCCAGCGTGGCTGATCACTGACAAACCCGTCATCACCGACGCTTCGGGCCCGCGCTGAGCGGGCTTTTTTGCCTTCCTCACCAGCATCGTCATTTCGCTTAGCATCATTTCAATAACTTGCAAGATTGCCATATAAAATAGTTTTGTGATTACTGTAATTTCCTATTTACACATGCGTTGTCGCGGGCTATGTTGAGATTTCCTAATCGTAGTCATCTAGCAGGAAGCCTTGTCATGCAGCATCAAACCGACGACGTTCGTATCAGTGAAATCAAAGAGTTATTACCCCCGGTTGCGGTGCTTGAGAA
>NZ_JAAKNE010000161.1:0-7242 GCF_049170755.1 Aeromonas sp. 604176 | reverse complement strand
CAACATCGCCCGTGGTATCGGCGCGCCGCTGCGCAAAGAGCCGCGCGATCCGAGTGAGCAGCGCCGTGCGCCGCGTCAGCAAGGTCAAGGCCAGCGTCAGGGTGCCGCTCGCTCCGGCAACAATGGTGGCAACGCAGGCGCTAACCGCTCCGGCAACGGCGGCAAGCCCAAGCCCCAGGGGGGTCAGCGTCCGGCTGAGGGCGCTGGCAAACCGGCTCAGGCCCGTCGTCCACGTCGCTCTACCCACAACCAGTAATCGGCTTGGGAGCTTGACTCCCCAGCTATGCGGTTGACTGAAAAGCCCTGCCAATCTGGCAGGGCTTTTTGTTTTTTCAGCCATGTAATCGGCACTGTGTGGTGCTGCGAGAACCGCGCTAGATGGCGGAGAGGTACTGCTTTTGCATCGCCAGCCAGCGGCCGTTATTGATAAACGCCAGCTGTACCTTGAGCAGGGCTGCAATTTCCGCCCGGTGCTTTTTATCGAGATAGAGAAAGACCTGCTCTTTGGTGATCTTCTGCCAGGGGGATGCCAGTGCAGGTTGAGAGGCGGGGCGCATCTTGATGAGCCAGTCCACTTTGCCTCGATGCAGTTGGGCAAGCCCCTGCTTCTCATCGTTCAACCAGATGACCTGATAGTTGCCGAGGAAGCGTTCGCACCACTGGATGCCACGCAGGCAGCCAATCACGGTACCCTCGGCAGGGGGCCAGTTCGGGTTATCCCTTGGCTGACCATAAATCGCCGCCTCCGAGATGGGGGCACCGATCTGCAGCGAGTGGGGATAGGTCTGATCAAAGCCCTTGATCCGGGCCATATCGCCATCGACGGCATGGTCAGCCTCAATCAACTTTTCGCAGCGGGCATAGGAGCAGGGGATCAACTGAAAGTCGATGCCGGCCCGGCCAAACCAGTCATGAATAAAAGGGCGCAATATCGCAGTGTGCTCGACCGCTGCCGCCAGCTTTAGCGGGGTTGCGTGGGCAACGGGAGTCAGCCCGACAAGCAGTAACCAGCCAATCCACTTCATATAGCACTCCTGAATCGGGCTTGTTCAAGCAGAACTGTTGCGACTATCTGTGCAGTGAAGAATAGCCGATAGGGATGGCTGCCAGACCGCTTCGGCAGCTATTCGTGACGGCCAGGTCAGGGGAGCAGCGCCGTGATCAGGATATGGGCAGCGCTCACCAAGATCACCGTGAAGGTCAGCCCCATTCCCGCCACCCGATAACGGAAGTTCTCCGGCGTGCGGCTCATGCCAAATGCATGACAGAGGCGGCCAAGCAGCAAGGCGCTCCCCAGCAAATGAACCAGCCAGGGGGCATGGCTGCCGGTTTCAACGAAATAGATCAGCAGCAGGGCGAGGGGGACATACTCGGCAAAGTTGGCATGCACCCGCATGGCGCGCAACATGGCGGGGTCATCCCCATGCCCCAGCGCCACCTTGCGACTGTGGCGGGTGCGAATGGTACGAATGCTCAGCAACACAAACAGCAGCGCGAGCAGGGCCGCGTAAACAGGCAGTATGGTCATGGTATCTGGCTCCTTGTGTGATGATATCGAGTAGCTGGTGTTCAAAGACGCGATATTGCTCGGCATCTCAATGGTTTGCCTTGAGGGTAGCAGCAAACTGCGTTAGCACGACCGTCATCTATTCACTTGCCATCTGCCAAGCACAGGCGCAAAAAAACAGCCCTGCCGAGGTGGCAGGGCTGTATTTTGACCGTGTTGATGGTGGGCTGCGCCCCGTCATTACCCCTCGTAAGGGAGGGAGGAGTGGTGCAGCACGATGCGCACCTTGCCATCATCCCCCTTCTTGAAACCCCAGGTCTTGTCGACCGTGGTCTCCTTGTTATCGCGATCCACCAGATGAACCTTGCCCATGGTTAGCGCCATGTCGCCGTTGATATAGACGGCGGCATTGTCATAGCGATAGCCCTGCCAGTTTTTCAGGGCGAACCCTTTGTCGGTGGGGTAGGCGCTGTTGTTGCCGACAAAGTAGGCCAGCGCCCCCTCGCGGTTGGTACGAAAGGTCTGCTCGCCACCGGCAAGGGTGGGTTTGAACAGCACTGGCCCCTGCTGGTAGCCATAAGCGCTGTCGAGCACCGACTCGGCGGTCGCCTTGGCGCGCTCAATCCCACCGGCGCGATAGTCATCGCTGATCTTGATGAGCGCCGCGCCCCAACCATCCTGCGCGGCCTTGATCTCCGCCTCGGTAATATTGTTGTTGGCGATTTCGGCCGCGCTGAGGGCGCCGCTGGCTGCCAGCAGAACAAGGGCAAGGGAACTCTTCGTGAGATGCAACATCATTGTTTTCAAACTCCTGATAGCGATAAACGAGCGGGCAGTGTAGCGAGCGGGCATGAACGGGTTTTGAACTGATTATTCAGGGTTAGGTAGTAAAAAGGCGGTATATAGCTGAAGGTTTGGGTGTTTGTTTGGTAAGGGTCGTACTCTTAATTAATGGCGGATGCCTGTATCCAACTTGATTTCTTTTCCTACAAAAAGCCCCGCCAAGTTAATTGGTGGGGCTTTGCTATTTGGGCATTCAGTATCGGGGATTACAGCGCTGGCAGCATTCCAAGGCTGACGCTGATCTGTACGCCAACAATCAGCACACCCATGGCGCCAGCCACTCCCAGCGCTACCACGCCACCCGGGGCGCGGTAGTGGTGGGCGGGGACCTGTTTGCGGCTCTGCCACACCAGCGCTACCGGCAGCAGTACCGCGAGGATCGCCAGCGCAATGGCAGCGTAGCCGAGGGCCATGATAAAGCCCTGCGGGAAGTAGAGGGCAAACAGCAATGGCGGCACAAAGGTGATCAGGCCAGTCTGGGTGCGGCCCTGCCAGTTGTCCTTGCGGCGGGTCACCTTGGCCATAAAGTCAAACAGTCCCAGCGTTACCCCGAGGAAGGAGGTGGCGAGCGCCAGGTCGGCAAACAAGTGCATCGCCTGATTAAACACAGGCCAGCTCACCAGTTTGCCGACGTTTGCCAGCAGGCTGTCCAGCGCACCACCGGTTTGCAGCAGGGCTTGTTGGCCGAGCAAACCAAGGATCGCTACCTGCCACAGCACGTAGAGGATCAGCGGCAGGGCTGAGCCCCAGACAAAGACCCGACGCAGCTGTTTTGGGCAGTCACCAAGGTAGAGCATCACACTCGGAATGGAGCCGTGAAAGCCGAACGAGGTGAAGATAACCGGCAGGCCCGCCAGCAACAGGCCCTGACCCAGCGGCATCGAAAGTAGATGCTGCCCTTCGGTGCGGGGCAGCAGCAACGCCAGCACCACCACCATGATCACCAGTTTGACGGTGAACATCAGCCGGTTGAGGTAATCCACCGAGCGGGTGCCGACACAGACCATGCCGCCAAACAGCAGGGTAAAGGCCCAGGCGGCCTGCTCTTGGCTGAGGGTCATGCCGGCATCGATCAGCGCCTGTGCCAGCAGGCTGCTGCCGCCGCTGATGTAGGCGGAGGCCAGCGAGTAGAACAGCATCAGGATACAGAAGGAGGCGATACGCTTGCCCCAGGGGCCGAGCAGATGGTCCGCCAGCTGGTGCAGGTACCATTTGCCGGTGTTGAGGCTTGCCTCTACTTGCAGCATGGCGGTAAAGGCCATCAGGGCCCAGAGGCCGACCATCAACATCAGGGTGGCGGGGCCGCCGAGGGAGGAGGAGGCCAGCGGCAGGGCCAGCATGCCGGCACCTATGGTGGTGCCGGCAATCAACAGGGTACAACCCAGAGTTTTGGTATTCATGTTATCCATCCGAACATAGCGGTATCAGTGCAAACAGGCGATGTCAGCAGTGACGTCAACAAGAGGGGGCCGATTGGCGTTATCAGAAGGTGCCTCCGGTGATAGGGCCGGAGGCTAGCAATATCGGAACGGGAACATCTGTACCTAAAACCTGTCAGTTGTAAAAGATGGTTGCCACGTTAGCGGATCAAAATAGCGGAAACAACCCCCTTTATACGGATCTTGTGCTGGCTTGTAGCAATAAGTGGAAATAAATGATGACAGTGATGGCTAATTGCAGAAAAAAGCACCGAGAAAATGACTGGCAGGGGCTCATTGATACAGGTCAGCCAAGTGGTTGCAGCACGGATGGGGGAGTGCCTTGTCGTGGCGTTGGCGTTTAGTTGCGGGGTGAAAGGAGTGTGGAGGCCGGTTGTTTAGTCGGCCAGACGGTAGAGAAAGCAAAGCGGGCGGGTAGGGTTGTGGGGGAAAACAATAAGGCTGCCGATGCCGGCAGCCTTATTGTCATCTGTTCGCTTTACCACCCATTGACAGCAAATCGGGTCTGCTGCGGTCAGGTTAGCGACGGCGCTTGAGGGTGCGGCTCACATAGTGCAGCCCGTTCTCGTAGTCGCCGTTCACCGCCTTGAGTGCCAGCTCCAGCGCCTGGCTCGCCAGCGCGTCGTGCTGCTGGGGCAGGGAGTTGATGCCAAAGGGGAGGAAGTCGAGTAGGCGATCGTCCCCGAAGGTGGCCATGGCAAGCTTGCTCATATCGATCTCTTGCTCCAATAGATAGTCCAGCACCCCCTCCATCAGGATATAGGAAGTAGTGATCAGCGCTTCGGGCAGCTGACCCAGCTGCTGATGCAGATCCTTGATCAGGCGATACCCCTCAAGGCGGGAGAAGTGATCCCCCTCGCACAGGTGGCGAGTCGCGCTATGACTGGCGACCGCCTGCTCGAAACCGGCTTTTCGCTCCTGACTGATCGTGAGTGCTGGCAGCGCGGTGATCAAGGCGATATGGCGCAGAGTCGGGGTGAGCAGGGAGCTGGTGAGATCAAAGCTTGCCTTCTCGTTTTCACTGGCGACGGTGACAAACTTGTCGGCTGCCATCGCCCGGTCGATGGCGAGGATTTGGCTGCCTTGCGCCTGCAATTTACCGTAGAAGGGGTCGTCCGGCGGCAGGCAGCTGGCCACCAGCAGGGCATCCACATGACGGCTCACCAGCATCTGGGCCAGCTCTTTTTCTGTGGCGGGCTCATCTTCAGAGCAGACGATGAGCAGCTGATAGCCCTGCGCCCGCGCTCCCTGCTCCAGCCGCTTGGCCAGCTTGGCGTAACTGGCGTTCTCAAGGTCGGGCAGGATAAAGCCGAGGGTCTTGGTCTGGCCGCCACGCAGGGAGGCGGCGCGGCTGTCCGGCTGATAGTTATGGGCGGTGACAACGGCCATCACCTTGTCGCGGGTGGCCTGACTGATGCGGTATTGGTCGGCCTTGCCATTGATCACATAGCTTGCCGTGGTGCGCGAGACACCGGCGAGGGCGGCGATTTCATCCAGTTTCATCATATTGGCTCTGTTTGAGTTGCAAGGCCCACGGTCACTGCCGGGTGAGGGCACCGAAAAGTGTGCGCGGGATCATATCATTGAAAAGCACTCTTTGTGGGTACTTGATCAATTCGCTGAAACGATTCAGTCTGAGTGTAAGTGAAACGATTCAGCCTGTCAGCAACGAAGAGACCCAGTGGCCTGAAAATCAGGCCCCGATCACAGTGAACCGTGTTCAGGTCTATTGTCAGCTGGCGAGTTATCCGAATGTTCAATTGTGACGTACCGGCGTGGCCGGAACCTGATGGAGAGTCTCTATGTTGAAGTTGGCGCGAGAGCAGATCTTGCTGGGGCAGTCGGTGGCGACCAAGTCGGACGCCATTGCCCTGCTGGCAGGCAAACTGACCGAAGCCGGTCTGGTGGAAGCGGGCTATGTGGATGGGATGCTGGCCCGTGAAGCGCAGCATGCCACCTATCTTGGCAGCGGCATCGCCATTCCCCACGGCACCACCGATACCCGTCATCTGGTGAAGAGCACAGGCGTCATGGTGGCCCAGTTCCCCAATGGTATCGAGTGGGATGAGGGGCAGATCGCCTATGTCGCCATCGGCATCGCCGCCAAGTCCGACGAGCATCTGGGCATTTTGCGCCAGCTTACCCATGTGCTGGGTGACGAGCAGGCGGCAGCTCAGCTCAAAGAGGCCACCGATGCCGACACCATCATCAACATCCTGACCGGCGCCACTGCCGCCAAAGAGGTGCAATACCTGACCCTGGCTGACTTCCCGGCCGATGATCGCGATCAACTGCTGCTGGGAGCAGCCGCCCGCGCCAAATCGGCGGGCTGGGGCGATGCCGCCATGGTGAGCGCGCTGCTGGCAAGCGAACCTGCCTATCTGGGCGAGGGCGTCTGGCTCGCCCGCGCCAATGTTCAGCAAACAGCATCGGCCCAGACTGGCTGGGTGCTGGCCACCCCGAGCAGCGAACTTCGCGCAGGGGAGCTGCCGGTCAGCGCCATGCTGCTGCTGTGCGCCGCAGATAGCAGCCATCTGCCGCAACTGGAGAATCTGGCCAAACTGGCGGCTGCCGGCCAACTCGCTACGCTGGCGGGCGGCGAGGGACTGGCCATGCTGCAAGCAGGCCCCGCGAGCGGTCTTTCCGAAACCTTCACCATCATCAATCCCCACGGCTTGCACGCTCGTCCCGGCGCCATGCTGGTCAAGGTGGCCAAAGAGTTTGAATCCGACATCCGGGTGGCCAATCTGGATGGCAGCGGCGAAGCGGTTTCCGCCAAGAGCCTGATGAAAGTGATCGGTCTTGGGGTCAAATGCGGGCACCGTCTGGCGTTTCGCGCCGAAGGGGCTGATGCCGAAGCGGCTCTCAAGGGGATCGGTGAGGCCATCGCCGCTGGTCTCGGCGAGGGGGCGCATTAATGAAGATTGTTACCATCACCCTCAATCCGGCCCTTGATCTCACTACTCGCCTCGAGGCGATGAGCCTCGGTGAGGTCAATCTGGTGAGCGAGGCCAACCTGCGTGCCGCAGGCAAGGGGATCAACGTCGCCATGGTGCTCAAGGACTTGGGCCGCGAGGTGGGCGTCACCGGCTGGCTGGGCGCAGACAATGAGCAGAGCTTTGTCTCCCTGTTTGCAGAGCGTGCGCTGGATGATCACTTTGTGCGCGTCGCGGGCAGCACCCGCATCAACGTCAAGATCTCCGAGCAATCCGGTCGGGTCACCGATCTCAACCTGCCGGGGCTCACCATCCAGCAAGGGGAGGTGAGCGCGCTGGAGCAGGCCATCGACCAATTGGCTGCGCATGCAGAGTGGTTCGTGCTGGCGGGCAGCCTGCCCAAAGGGGTGGCTCCCGATTACTGCGCCCATCTGATCCGTCTGCTCAAGGCCAAGGGCAAGCAGGTGATCTTCGATTGCAGCGGCGCGGCCTTAAGCGAAGGGATCAAGGCAGCGCC
>NZ_JAAKNE010000160.1:0-7275 GCF_049170755.1 Aeromonas sp. 604176 | reverse complement strand
AAAGGCAAGTGGTCCGTGGTCTTCTTCTACCCGGCTGACTTCACCTTCGTTTGCCCGACCGAGCTGGGCGACCTGGCTGACAACTACGCTGAATTCCAGAAGCTGGGCGTTGAGATCTACTCTGTCTCTACCGATACCCACTTCACTCACAAAGCATGGCACGACACTTCTGACACCATTCAGAAGATCCAGTACCCGATGATTGGTGACCCGACTGGTACCATCACCCGCAACTTCGGCGTGATGATCGAAGAAGCTGGTCTGGCTGACCGCGGTACCTTCGTGATTGACCCGCAGGGCATCATCCAGATCGTCGAGATCAACGCTGGCGGCATCGGCCGTGACGCACTGGAACTGCTGCGCAAAGTCAAAGCAGCCCAGTACGTTGCTTCCCACCCGGGTGAAGTGTGCCCGGCTAAATGGAAAGAAGGCGAAGCCACTCTGGCCCCGTCCCTGGATCTGGTAGGCAAGATCTAAGCCTCCCGCTTCCAAGACCGGCCCGCATAAGGGCCGGTCTGCTTTCCGGCATTGCCAAATAGGCCTGAAAGCAGACCGACTCACATTTAATGCCAACTCGCCATTACAAGAAGGAATTCGACCATGTTGGATACCAACCTCAAACAACAGCTGAACACCTATCTGCAGTACATCGTCAATCCCATCGAGATCAGCGTGTCCGGCAACGACAGCGACAAATCTGCAGAGCTGCTGGCACTGGCCAGCGAGATCGCCGAGATGTCCCCCAAGATCACCCAGACCTCTGGCACTGCCGTTCGCAAGCCTTCCATGAGCGTCGCGCCCCAGGGCCAAGCACCGCGTGTTCACTTTGCCGGCATCCCCATGGGTCATGAATTTACCTCTCTGGTACTCGCCCTGCTGCAAAGCGGCGGCCACCCCTCCAAGGCCGATGCGGCAGTGCAGGAGCAGATCCGCAATCTCAAAGGTGAGTTCCACTTCGAGACCTATATCTCCCTCTCCTGCCACAACTGCCCGGACGTAGTACAGGCCCTCAACCTGATGGCGACCCTGAACCCCGGCATCACTCACACCATGATCGACGGCGCCCTGTTCCAGGAAGAGGTCGCCGAGCGTCAAATCATGGCGGTACCGAATGTTTACCTGAACGGTCAACCGTTCAGCCAGGGCCGGATATCGCTGGAAGAGATCGTCGCCAAACTCGACACCGGCGCCGCCGAGCGCAAGGCTGCCGAGCTGAATGAGAAAGATCCCTACGACGTACTGGTGGTGGGCGGTGGCCCGGCTGGCGCCGCAGCGGCCATCTATGCCGCCCGTAAAGGCATTCGCACCGCCATCGTTGCCGAGCGTTTCGGTGGTCAGGTGATGGACACCGTCGGTATCGAGAACTTTATCTCCGTGCCCTACACCGAAGGCCCCAAACTGGCCGCCAGCCTGGAGCAGCACGTCAAACAGTACGGCGTGGAAGTGATAACCGAACAGCGCGCCGCCGCCATCAGCAAAGATGGATATGTGAACGTGGATCTCGCCTCTGGTGCCACCTTGAAGAGCCGCGCCGTGATCCTGGCTACCGGTGCCCGCTGGCGTGATCTGAACGTACCGGGCGAGCTTGAGTACCGCACCAAGGGCGTGGCCTACTGCCCGCACTGCGATGGCCCCTTCTTCAAGGGCAAGCGAGTAGCTGTGATTGGTGGCGGTAACTCCGGTATCGAGGCGGCCATCGATCTGGCTGGCATCGTCGAGCATGTGACTGTGGTGGAGTTCGCCGACACCCTGCGTGCCGATGAAGTGCTGCAGAAGAAGGCTCGCTCCATGGGCAATATCGACATCATCATGAGCGCTCGCACCACCGAAGTGATCGGTGATGGCAGCAAGGTGGTCGGCATGGATTACGAAGATCGCACCACAGGTGAGATCAAGCACCTGGCGGTAGCGGGCATCTTCGTCCAGATCGGCCTGGTACCGAACACTGAGTTCCTCAAAGGGAGCGAGATTGCCATGACCCGCTTTGGCGAGATCGAGATCGATACCAAAGGGGCGACCTCCCTGCCCGGCGTCTACGCCGCAGGAGATGCCACCACGGTACCGTTCAAGCAGATCATCATCTCCATGGGTGCTGGCGCCACCGCCGCACTGGGTGCGTTTGATTACCTCATCCGCAACCCGGCGCCGGAAGCGACCAAGGCTGATGCTGTGACCGCCTGATAAACCCAGCGCAACAAAAAGCCGATGCTCGATTTAGTAAACACGAGCGTCGGCTTTTTTATATCTGCATCGATGCGCAATAGAAACCCCGCCGCAAATGGCGGGGGTGTTCATGACTGGACTTAAACGACGGGCATCACTCCAGCAAGAAAACAGCCTCGATATTATCACTTACCGTGATCTGCTGTTGTTGATAGCTGTTGTCCGCCATATCCGCCGCAGGTGCAGCCATCGCCATGGCCTGCACTACCTTCAGGTTGCGGCTGTAGGCGGTAATGGGCGAAGCATTGCGGTACTCCACACTGTAGACCTTGCCAAGCTTCATCCCGAAGGCCTTGGCCAGAGATTCAGCCTTGGTTTTGGCATCCTCAACGGCATTCAAACGGGCCTGCTCCTTGATGACCTGCGGCGATTTCAACCCGTACTCAATCTGGGATACGGACTCCAGCCCGGCTTTGAGTGCGGTATCCATCAGGGGGCTCAACTTGTCGAGCTGATAGAGCTTCACCGCCAATTGTCGCTGAGCACGGTATCCCAACAATACCGGCTTCTTGTTCTCGCCATACTGATATTCCGGAGAGACCATCAGGTTGCCAGCCTCAACATCGCTGCGCTTGATCCCCAGCCCTTCCAGTTGGCTGAAAAAGGCTGCGACCTTGGTATCGACCTGCTGCTTGGCCTTGAGGCCCTGCTTATCCAGTGCACTCACCGCCACATTGAGGGTGAGCATATCGGGTTCGGTCTTCTGCTCGGCATAACCACTCACCACCAGATGGGGCGCTTGCGGCACTTCAATCGCCAGCAGCGGAGCACTGACAACCAGAGCGGAAAGAGTAAGAAGGGGACGCCACATAGAAAAAAACCTCAATCGAAAAGATTGAGGCCATTATGCCCGTGCAGCTACGGGATTCATATATCATGCGAGGGGGGGAACTGATCCAGTATCTGATTGGTCAGATCGAGACTGATGGTGACCACGCTGCAGACATCTGGGCTCTGCTCTACCTTATCTTGTGACGATGTCGCACCGCAGACCTGCACCTCATCATCGAAATGGAACGAGTCCCACGACAGAACATGTCCTTGCACCGCCTGTCCGAGATCGGTGCCACCAATTGCCTCCTCCATCGCAGACCAAGGGATGGTATCAGACGGCCCAAGCAAATTTTGCAACAACGGAGGGTGAAAACTGACCAGTGGATACTCCTGCTGACCCTGCTCATGGCCAACCAGAATCATGTTATGGGCAGACTCGGTATCCAAAACAGGCACATAGGTGATAGAGGCTGCAGCAAAGTCAACATAGAGCGAGCCCGCGACATCACCGGCCTCATTCTCTATCTCCATCCCATCCAGCCGATCACCGGCGATCGAGGCCTGATAGCCAAACTGACCTGCGCAGGTAATGTTGCCCTGTCCATCCCAGCTATAACGGATGCCATCAATGTCGACCCAGTTGAATGACTGCATGATTACCCTCTCTTCTACGGCCGCTATCTTATCCATCCACCTAAAGAAAAAACAGGGGCCAGGCAAGCCCGGCCCCGAGAGAGGGTTACGGATCAACCTTCAAGTTACCGTCATCCAGCAAGTGCTTGATGATCTCCTGATTGGAGCCCAGTGAGGCGAGGTCGAGTGAGTTCTGGAACTGGATGGTCAGTTCCGGGCTCCCACCGGCCCCGGCAGGATCTATCGTCAACGTCTTGGTCGTCGTGTTGAACTGCAGATAGTTGTCCAGCACGGCTGCCAGATCCTCGTTGTTCCCCACTGCAGGTACGCCGACCAGCAGATCCGAGAGATCCAGTACATCTCCACCATTGTTGGTATCACCTAAAGTGAAATCAGTAATGGTATCGATACTGCCGTCCGCATCCCCCGCCAGCCACTTGAAGGTGTCACTCTCCCCACCACCGGTCATGGTATCGCTGCCAAGGCCGCCGATCAGAATGTCCTTACCAAGGTCGCCCGTGAGTATATCGCTACCAGAACCACCATCCAGATAATCATCACCGACACCTCCAACAAGGGTGTCGTTCCCTTCCTGGCCAAAAAGGATATCGTTGCCACTGCCACCATATAGGGTGTCATTACCACCACTGCGGCTACTCTCCCCACTCAGCTCAGTAATATGGGTCCGGATGTAATCCACCGTCTGTTCACGTGTCCACCCATGACTGGACTCCAGCGTTTCAAATACCAGCCAACCAGAACCTTGGGGCAGATCCAGTCCCAACTCGCTGGCCAGCGTATCGGTATTGAGTACATCGCCAAACAGGATGTCATTGCCAACACCACCATCGGCCACGTCATTGCCGGCCCCCAGCAACACGGTAATCTGATCCCCCTCGGTCAGGGCTGCCGTCAACTGCTCGGCACTGGTCACAATCTGGGCATCGCCGATCGGGGCATTGAAACCCTGCTCGATCCGGATATTGTCTATCCGTACCTCAGCATTCCGGTCATTGGAGCTGTCGAGCAGTTCGAACACAAACCCGTATTGCCCGACAGGCAGTCCATCGGTTGTGATAGTGCTGTAAGCCGTCAAAACAGATGAACTAACGCCAGTAATGGTGCCCGTTTGCACTGGATTGAGCATATCCCAGACGCCACCCTCGAGTTTCACCAACTTCCAGGTGAAGCTGTCGCTGCTATTAACACCATTCAAGGCATACTGGAACTGCAGACTTGCTCCGGCTTGTGCCGCAGAAACCTGGATGGCATTGGCCACGGCGAGCGCCAATATTGTCCTGTCAGAATCAGAACCGGTTCGATCATCCCGGATCCGCAAGCTTCCATTTGTAACGGTATGCGATCCCTGAGCATCACCACTGAGCACCCATCCCGAGGCGGCATTTATGCCGCTACCACTACCAAATGTGGCCAAGTCAAGGAAGCTGCCTGCCGAGTAAAACTGATCTGCCGTTTCAGTCGTGTTATCAAAGAACTTCAACAAATCCTTGTTAACATCATTGGTCACCCCGATTGCATTGACCTGGCTGATGGCACTGAGTGAAACAAAAGCATCCACCGACTCCTTGATCACCTCAAATGTGGTGCTGTTGCCTGGTCCAGCGACCTGATTGCTGTCATTGAGGTAGTAAGTCGGGTTACCATCCGTGACAAAGAATGTCAGGTTCTGGTAACCGGGAGCAGCCTTGCTACCATCATTGAACCACTGCACGGCCTGATTGAACGCGGCTTCATAGTTGGTGCCACCATTGGCAACCAGTGCATCAATGGCATTGGTCAGGTTGCTCACATTACTGGCATCAAGCCCTACTATTGTCACACTCTCGCTGGCATTCGCCGCAAAACCAATCAAGGTGATATTGATCTCACCATCATGATCTTTCAACTGGTTCGCCAAATGGGTCAGGGAGGCCTTGAGCATACTCAGTCGTGATCCAGCCATACTGCCAGACACATCGACCACCAAGGCAATATTGTAATTCTCACCCGGGATGAAATTGGTACTGGTGCCGCCGATGTCCCCCACCACAATATCGTGACCAGCACCGCCTGCAACCAGACCATCCACACTACCGTTGGAGTTGGGCACCTTGTGATCATCATCCGTGCCGGGGGTCCCGGTAGTGTCGGGGGTATCCGAGGTGTTGCTACCCACAACCAGAATATTGGACGCGACGGGAGGCTCATTGCTCTTGACCGATACAGTAAAGTTGGCGCTGGCTTTATCTCCATCGGCATCAGTCAAGGTAGCACTGAAATCAAGGTCAATATCAGGAGGCGTGATCTTGTCGATCACTCCGAAATTCTCGATCCTCACTGAGTCATTGCCATTCAGCACAAAGCGGACATAAAGCTGGCTGAACTCCCCATCGGGTTCTATGCTGGCCAACTGCATCGACCCTTTGAGTCCTGACAGAACAAGCTCTCCGGAATCGACGACGGTCACGCCATCGGCAGCATAAGCCACCCACTGTATGGTGCTGGTATTGGTGTTGCCAACCCCGTAGACGTTGAAAGAGAGCCCATCAACGGCTGCAGTCGTGGATACCTTGAACCCTTCGTTATTGTCCAGGTTGCCGTTCTTAATCCCGAAACCATTGTTGTTCGGGTTGAGATTATCTGCATCACTCCCCGGCAGATCCTGAGGATTATTGACGCTGCCATTGAACAGCAGACCATCGAACAGTACACCAATCCCGCCAGCAGTAACCCCGATCGTCTCAACAGGCCCTCCAGCACCGAACTGTGCCCCGATCGAGAAAGTCTGGGTTGGCTGGGGAGTAACCAGTTCAAAGCTGTAAGTATTGTCGTCATTGAGTGTCAATGTATAGAACACTTTAGGTGGCTGCCCACTACCATCAATGGTTGCTACCAGAGTCTTGCCATCAGTCGACAAGGTTTCGGTGATCCCTGCCAAATCAGGCCATCCAGTCAGTTTCAGTCCACCAGTACCCAGAGGGCCATCAGCACCAAAAGAGACGCCAAACAATCCACCGGTAGTGATGTCGGCTACATTCATCACTTCCAGACTTTCGATGCCTGTGATCACGGGCATATCGTCTTCAATAACAACACTGACCGGCTTGGTATCACTCAAGTCACCATCACTGGCTGACAGGTTGAAGGTAAATGTCTTCAGTCCTTCCTTATTGTCTCCAAATTCATGATCGATGGGCCCCAGCAAGGTGACGGTATATTTACCAACCGGATCTACAGATACTTGTATGACTGGGATCCCTCCCGCTGAACCCACCAGTGTCGCAGACCCTATACCACTCCACACAACTGGTACCCCTCCAGAGCTCAGGCCAGATGGAGCAGAAAGAGTGAACGTAAAGGTATTGCTGTCGATATCTGTCACACTTGCCGTCGCATGGGTCGAGGTGCTATCGGTAATATCGCCGGGATTGGGTGAATTGTCTGGATTGGATCCCGGTAATCCCTCCTCGGATATGCGCAGATCCGAGACAGTCAGCATGGGAGCATCGTTAGTTGCAGTGACGGTCACGGTGAAGGGCTTGTTGTCTGCCCCACCCTCGTCCGTGGTCCCCGCCACGTTGCCATTCACGACCCCGCTCCAGTCCGCCGGCAAGCTAAAGCCCGGCACGCCCGCTGTGCTCGCAC
>NZ_JAAKNE010000159.1:0-7355 GCF_049170755.1 Aeromonas sp. 604176 | reverse complement strand
GCGGAAGGCGAAGAACAGCGGCAGTACCTGCGGGATGGAGTCATCCACGGCGGCCTTGATCTGCTCGTCGGTGGCGTCGGTCACGTTGGGGGTGTAACGCTTGAGCAGGAGACCATAGCCCAGATCCTGCTTCACTTCGTCGAAGCGGGCGCGGGTATCGTCGGATTTGTCACCGGATTGCAGCTTGGTCAGCAGGTCGTAGGCGGTCATGCCGTTGCGCACGCGCAGCTCATGCTCGCTCTTGAGATCCTTGAGACCAGTCACCTGACCGTCCAGGGAACGGGTGGCGATGATGCCGAGAGCATAGGGTATCTTGATGGCGTAGTCGGTGCGCATCTCCTCCTGGTTCGGGATCCCGAACAGGGTGAAGGATGCCGGAGCCGGCTCCGTGTTCCACTCGGCCTCGATGGCCGCCAGTTTCACCTTCTGCACTTCCCCGGTCTCGTAGCCGGACTCGTCACCCAGCACCAGCACGGAGAGGATGGAGGCCATGCCGAACGCGGCCGCGATGGCGAAGGAGCGACGAGCGAACGCCACATCACGATTCTTCAGCAGGTAATAGGAGGAGATCCCGAGCACGAACATGGCGCCCGTGGTATAGCCTGCCGCCACGGTGTGGACGAACTTGACCTGTGCAACCGGGTTGAACACCAGGTCGGCGAAGCTCACCATCTCCATGCGCATGGATTCGAAGTTGAACTCGGCACCCACCGGGTTCTGCATCCAGCCGTTGGCGACCAGGATCCAGAGTGCGGAGAGGTTGGTCCCGAGCGCCATCAGCCAGGTAGCCGCCAGGTGCTGACGCTTGCTGAGACGATCCCAACCGAAGAAGAACATACCGACGAAGGTGGACTCCAGGAAGAAGGCCATCAAGCCTTCGATGGCCAGCGGGGCCCCGAAGATGTCGCCGACATAGTGGGAGTAGTAAGCCCAGTTGGTACCGAACTGAAACTCCATGGTGAGCCCGGTGGTAACCCCGAGGGCAAAGTTGATACCGAACAACTTGCCCCAGAACTTGGTCATGTCCCGGTACACTGTGTTGTTGGTCATCACATAGACAGACTCCATGATCGCCAGGATGAAGGCCATCCCCAGCGTCAAGGGTACAAACAGGAAGTGATAAAGGGCCGTCGCAGCAAATTGGAACCGCGATAGGTCTACCACATGCTCAGCAATCATGATGTTTCCTCACCGATTATTGGCACGGCTATTTTAAGTTTTAAGGACAAAGCTTCCATTGGAAGTCCCCGAACGGTCGGTCACCCCTCGCGGACTGACCGGATTCGACTGCCACCACATTAACAACAAGGCAATATACAGGAACAAAAAAAGCTAATGTTTAACATCTAATAAACAATAACCAGGGTTCTATTCCCGCCTATAATGATCGCTGTTTTATATCACCTTTATTTGATTGAAATCAATGTAAAACCACCCTCAATACATGTTTTTTCAAGGTAACTTATGGGGCTTTTCCCATTAATTATGGGAGCTTCATCACAAAAAACGCAAAGCCGTAAATAATTGATTTAAATCAATTTTATGACACATCAAAATAGTTTCAATTCTGTTAAACAAATACGCAACCCCGGAAATAAAGCCCTCGCATCTCGATTATTTCAATAAATGGCCAGACTCATCCAAAAATCAATTTAAACCCAGTAAAAACACATGTTTATGCGGATTGACACCCCCACCAAAATCATTAGTTTATCTAATCAAAAGCCCATAGATTTTCTTGTTTGTCCCACCCGGAAAGAGCTCCTACAATGCGCCTCGCAGTGAGGGCATACCTCTGAATACAGGCCGGTCATTCCGGGTTCCCGGTACGTATTCGATGAACATTTCGAACCTGTTTGTTGGGATTAATGATGAAAAAGTTTGTTGCCAAGACCATCCGTTACTACAAGCTTTCTTTCGTTCAACTCTATCAAATGAACCGACTCTGAAGCCTCGCGACGGCTCCTCTGTTTTTTCCCGACCGGTCTGCAGACGCGCTCACTGTCTGTGAACATCCATCCTGAATTGTCTTTGCCCACCGCCTGTGCCGTGGGCTTTTTTTTGCCCGCAAAACAAAAAGCCGCCTCAAGGGCGGCTTTTTGGTTCATATCGCAACGTCTACTGATCTGCCGGTCGTTCCAGGCCAAAGTGTGCGTAGGCTCTCTGAGTTGCGATCCGCCCTCTGGGTGTACGTTGCAGATAGCCTTGCTGGATCAGATAAGGTTCCAGCACGTCTTCTATGGTGTCCTTCTCCTCACCGATGGCGGCGGCCAGGTTGTCGAGCCCGACTGGCCCCCCCATAAACTTGTCGATGACGGCCAACAATAGCTTGCGATCCATGAAGTCGAAACCTTCGTTGTCCACGTCCAGCATGTCCATGGCTCGGGCCGCAATGGGTCCGTCAATTCGCCCGTCAGACTTCACCTGGGCAAAATCTCGTACCCGCCTTAACAAACGGTTAGCAATCCGCGGTGTCCCCCGGGAGCGACGGGCTACCTCGAGAGCGCCGTCTTCCGTCATGTCGAGCCCGAGGCAGCGGGCGCTGCGAGAGACGATGTCGGTCAGGTCCTTGACGTTGTAAAACTCGAGGCGCTGCACGATGCCAAACCGATCCCGCAGGGGGCTGGTGAGGGAGCCGGCCCGGGTGGTGGCACCGATCAGGGTGAAGGGAGGGAGATCGAGCTTGATGGAGCGGGCGGCGGGCCCCTCCCCTATCATGATGTCGAGCTGATAATCCTCCATGGCCGGGTAGAGCACCTCCTCTACCACAGGGCTGAGGCGGTGAATTTCGTCGATGAAGAGCACATCGTTCGGTTCCAGGTTGGTGAGGAGCGCCGCCAGATCGCCGGCCTTCTCCAGCACGGGGCCCGAGGTGGTCTTGATGTTGACCCCCATCTCGTTGGCGACGATGTTGGCCAGCGTGGTCTTGCCAAGGCCGGGAGGCCCGAAGATCAGCAGATGATCGAGGGCCTCCCCGCGCTGGCGGGCGGCCTCGATGAAGATCTCCATCTGATCGCAGACGTGATCCTGCCCGGTATAATCGGCCAGCTTTCTGGGCCGGATGGCTCGATCGATGATCTCGTCCTCACGGGCGGCACCGGCCGAGATGAGGCGATCCGCTTCAATCATTGTCTACCTCACACCAGGCTGCGCAGGGATTCACGAATGATCTCCTCTACCGACATGCCGTCGGCAGCCACCTTGCTGACGATCTGGCTGGCCTGCTGCGGCTTGTAGCCGAGGGCCACCAGTGCACTGGCCGCCTCCTCGCTCGCATCCGGGGCTCGCAGCGGGCTCTCTTTCGCGGGCAGGGTGATTTCGGCCGGGGAGAAGAGATCGTGGCTGACCCAGCCCTTGAGGCGGTCTTTCATCTCCACCACCAGGCGCTCGGCGGTCTTCTTGCCCACGCCGGGCAACTTGACCAGTGAGCTTATCTCCTCGCGCTCGACGCTCATCACAAACTGGGTGGCCGTCATGCCGGAGAGAATGGCCAGGGCCAGCTTGGGGCCGACCCCGTTGGTCTTGATCAGCTCGCGAAACAGCGCCCGCTCCTGCTTGTGGTTGAAGCCGTAGAGCAGCTGGGCATCTTCACGCACCACGAAGTGGGTGTGAATGACGGCCTCCTTCCCGAGTTCGGGCAGATCATAGAAGCAGCTCATGGGCATATGAACCTCATATCCCACCCCTCCGACTTCCAGCAACACCTCGGGGGGTTGCTTCTCGATGATGACGCCTCTCAAGCGACCGATCATGTTCTTTTCCTCGCCACGCAGACTCTCGCAAATTGGGTCATAGCATAAAGAATAACTGGATAAGTATCCAGCATAGGTCCATCCAGATCATGGGATGACCCGCTCTTCATACCCGTCCATTTCCCTCGTTCAGAACACTGTCTGTCACTTTATTTTCCATCGGGGATGGCACATCTTCGTCATTGATTGAACACTGAAATGGTCTTGTTCGGCACCAGGGATGGCTTGAATCATGAAAATTGTCACCACATCCAACCTCGGACTCACCATTCTGCTCGGCTGCACCCTGGGCATGGGGGCGATCGGCTGGTATGGCAGCCAGCGGCTGGCTGATCTGCTCTCCTACGTCCTGGGTGCCGCCTGGCAGACGGCAGATGGTGCCATGGAGGGCTCCATCGAACTCGGCAACCAGTCGCTCTATATCCAGAAGATGCTCTCGGGGATCCCCCTCGACGCACCGGAGCTGCAACGGGCAAAAGAGGCGGCCAGCGACGCTTTGCGCCGGGTGGAGCAAGGCGGGCTCATCGATGCGGCGGCCATTACCACGCTGAAGCAGCATGAGCAGACCTATCAGCAAGAGCAGGCACAGCTGCTGACCCTCTATCGCACCTTCACGAGCGCCGATGAGGCGCTGCGTGCCAGTTCTGAACGCATGTCACGCCTCTCGACCAGGCTGGAGGTGATCGGTGACGAGGCCGTCGAGAGCCTCACCCGCTCACCGGATCAGGCCATCAGCTGGAACGGCGGCCTCGCGACCCGCTGGCAGGCGGCCGATGGCGGCATGGAGGCCAACATCGGATTCCTGCGCCAGCTCTATGCGCTGGAGAAGATGCAGAGCGAAGGCCTCACTCCTGCCATCCAGGCCGAGCTGGCACAAGCCACCCGCTTCTATCAGGACGCGGTTGACGGCATGCTGGCAACCGGCCAGTTCGATGTGCCCGGTGACGGGGAGTTTGCAGGCCAAATGCTCTCCACCCAGTATCGTGCCCTGCAAGCCGACAATGCCCGCCAGATCCGTGAATGGACCACAGCCCTGAGCGCTTATCAGAACCAGCTGACCCGTTACGAACACAGTGCCGACCAGCTCAGGCTGGCGCTGGTCGAGGTCGAAGCCCAGGGGGACGCCACCGTCGAGGATCAGGTTCACCTGCTCAACGCCATCATCGACTACACCAGGGGACTCATCCTGGGGGGCTTGCTGCTCAGCCTGCTGATCGTCACCTGCTGCGGCTTCTGGCTGGTACGCACCATTGTTCGCCCGCTACTCCAGGTCGACAAGCGCATGCAGGACATCGCCGCCGGGGAAGGAGATCTCAATGCCCGCATCAACCTCTCACGCGACGACGAGATTGGCTCCCTGGCCGGCAGCGTGGATCGCTTCATCGAGAAGCTGCAGAAGATGATCAGCGCCACCATGGACAACAACCAGCACATCAACCAGCACGTGCACACCTCGGTCAACCGGGTCCAGGCCATCAGCCAGAGCAGCCGCCAGACCGCAGCGCATGCCCAGGCGCTGCACCACGACAGCGAGCAGATGGTGCAGGTGGCCACCACCATCTCGGGCAACTGCAACCTGGCGGCACACAACGCCAACGAGGTGCGCCAGCTCACCACGCAAAGCAGCCAGTATGTCTCCTCCGCCACCGCCGGCATGCAGCGGGTGGTCATGGAGGTGGGTGAATGTGCCGCCGCCATCAACGCCCTCAAGGAGCAGGCAGGGCAGATTGGCCTGATCATCTCCACCATCAGCAATATCTCGGAGCAGACCAACCTGCTGGCACTCAATGCCGCCATCGAAGCCGCCCGGGCGGGCGAGATGGGGCGCGGTTTTGCCGTGGTGGCCGACGAGGTGCGCACCCTGGCCAATCGCACCGCCACCTCCAGCGCCGAGATAACGGACGTGATCAACAGCATCCAGCAGCAGACAGAGCAGGCCTATCTGATGATGCAACGCAACCTGAAAACCGTGGAATCGGGTATGGCGGACTCCGATAACACCAAACAGATCCTGTTCAAGGTAGAAGAGGCCATCGATCAGCTCGCCGACATGGTGCAACAGGTGGCAGAGGCGACCAGCCAGCTCTCCCACACCCTGGGGCACACCACGGGCAAGGTTTCGGATATCAGCCTGCAAGCCCAGACGGGCGAACAGGAAGCCCAGGAGTGCCTGCAACTGGCCTCCTCCCTCCATCAGGCCAGCCAGCAGCAACAGCAGTTGCTGTCGCAATTTCGGGTCTAAATAACTGATCCTAATAGTGCTACACCTTTGCTGTGCCATAGCCATTCCCCGGGAAAGGAGACACGGTATCCATGAAGTGTTTCACTCGAGCCAGCAGGTTGGCCATCCCTCTGCATTGATGATTGCGCGTGATGGTTTCATGCAACTTGTGCCACAGCCGTTCTATGTGATTAACCCAAGGACTGTAAACTGGCTGGAATACCAGGCAGAACTTAGGGTTTTTCTTCAACCATCGCTCGGTCTGTTTGCTTTTGTGAATGATGTAGTTATCGAGGATCAGCGTGATGGTTTTGGCTCGTCGGTAGTGGCGACGCAACTTTTCCAGCATGGCGATAAACAGGGATGAGTTTTTCTTTATCCCACTGACGTAAAGCACTCTTCCGTTGCCTGCATGGAGAACGCCTGCCAGGTAATGTTTCGCGTTCTGTCCCGGCGTGACAACCCGCTTTTGCTGCGCTCTGAACATCCAGTCGGCCCCTAATTTGGGATTGAGGTCTATATCGACTTCATCCTCATAAAACACCGGATTATCGGCATCACAGCGGGCCAGCGCAGCGTCGATATCCGCCATTTTCTCCTGATAGGCTGGGTCTTTTATCCGCAAGGTCGGCACGGGCCTTCGCCAGACAATGCCCATACGCGGTAACCATCGACGGAGCGTGGAGGCTGCCATATTGAGGCCTGTTAACCGATTGATTTTGATAGCCAATAGTTCGGTACACCAGCGGCTGCGCTGATAACCAAAATCTTGCGGAGAAAACTGCATGAGCAGCACCAGTAAAGTGACAATCTTGGCAACAGGTAAGACTGGGGCACGGCCAGCCGGTAAGGCTTCTAGCGCATCTATGCCTTCATCTCGATACCATCGAAGCCAACGGCCGATGGTCGAGCGAGCAGCGCCGGTAAGGTGATGAACATCAGTGACCGTGCGTCCTTCATGTAACAGCAAGATGGCCATCAAGCGACGAGCATGCCCTTTATCACGGGTGGCATGGATGATTTTGTGAATGCGGCGCCGTTGTGGTCGTGGCAGGGGTGGTAGGATAGGCATCAACTCAGTCCTTTGGGTGTGGCTTGTTTTGTTTGGCGACTAATGAGATCGCACAAACTGGACTGAGTTCCCTTCCTCCAGTGATCTACTATTCGGAACAGCTATTTAGTGCGGGCGGGGCAAGGCCCCCGCCCTCCCCCCAGCGCCGCTGAATTTAGCCCTTGGGCCGGGGGACTTCGCCTGTTAAAATTCCGCACTTGAAATTTTCCAGGGCCAAGCCGCCCGAACTAGCGAAGGTCTACCGCGATGCGTACCAGCCAATATCTGCTTTCCACTCTCAAGGAAACCCCCTCCGACGCTGAAGTTGTCA
>NZ_JAAKNE010000158.1:0-7387 GCF_049170755.1 Aeromonas sp. 604176 | reverse complement strand
ACGAACTTGGCCGGTGAGCAGGCGCCGACGGTGTTGGGGCTCTCGCCAGTCATGTAGGAGGAGAGATAGCAGCGCCCCTCGGCCATGATGCAGAGGCTGCCAAAGGCGAATACCTCAAGGCCAACATCGGTCTCGTGGGCCAGCTGCTTGACCTGATGCATGGAGAGCACCCGGGGCAGCACCACCCGTGTGACATTGAATTGCTGCTGATAGAAACGAATGGCGGCGGCATTGGTGGCGCTGGCCTGCACCGAGACATGGAGTTCCATCTCGGGGTAGTGGCGGCTGGCATATTCCAGCACGGCGAGGTCGGCGATGATTAATGCATCGGCGCCAAGGGCTACCCCGCGATCAACCGACTGTTTCCATCGCGCATCGGCCCCGGGATGGGCAAAGGTATTGATGGCAATATGCAGCTTGCGACCATGTTGATGCACATAATCCACCGCCTTCTCCAGTTTGCTGTCGGTAAAGTTGAGACCGGCAAAGTGGCGGGCATTGGTGTCATCCTTGAAACCGATATAAACGGCATCGGCCCCGTTATCCACGGCGGTTTTCAGTGCCGGCAAACTGCCTGCCGGACAGAGTAATTCCATTGGTACGCTCCGAGAGTGCATATGAAGGGCAAACGAGCCCTGATTGTATGCAGCCATGCACTCCCGCTTTTTGACCTGAGGCAGCTTTGTGTGGCTTTACCCTTCTTGAGGTAACCCTGCACAAGTTTGATTTCCAACAGGATCTTGCCACTCTCCCTGTGTTTGAATGCGCAAAAAAGGGAGTCTATCGTGTTTCAACAACTGCAACGTCGCCTGGTCGAACAGGCTCCGCGCTTCTTGCGCCATCCCCTCAAGCTGGTTCCCTTCAATCTGCAAAAGCAGCTGATGGAGAGTTTGCTGGCCCGGGTATTCAAAGAGGCTATCGAAGATGGCGATTTCGAGTTTCTGGCAGACAAGTGGCTGAAAGTCGAAGTCTCTGATCTGGAGCTGTGCTGGTTTATCAGTGAGCAGAATGGCCAGCTGGTGGTGGCTCGCGAGTGTGACAAGGCCGATGTCTGCTTCAGCGGTACCGCCAACGACCTGATCCTCATCGCTGGTCGCAAAGAGGATCCGGATTCGCTCTTTTTCCAGCGCAAGCTGAAGATAGAAGGGGATACCGAACTGGGCCTTGAGGTGAAAAACTTGATGGACAGTCTGGATCTCGATGGCTTGCCAAGCCTGATGAAGTATCCCCTGATGGATCTGGCGACGTTTATCGAACGCGCCCGCACCGAGTCAACGCAGGCTCCGGTGCAGACGGCGCCGGGCGGGATCCCGTCTTAAGTGGACAATCACCCCATGGGCATGGCGACGATAATGGTGCCGTGCCCAGAGGCAGCGACAGGCCCACAGACAGGGCACCAAGGCGATGAGTGCCGCAGGGGCGGGCAGCTGTGACATGGCCAGCCCCGCAGCCAGCCAGATGAAGGGCAGCGCTTCATATAACCACTCCGGCTGTAGCCAGCGTTTGCTCGGAAAGATAATCAGATCGGTACGTCGGTAGCTGGAGCGCATCATCCAGGTCACCGCTCCGGCGATAAACAGCAAGGCGCCTGCAAACCAGAGCAGGGGCTGTTCACTCAACGTAATAATGGCAATGGCTGCCAGCAGGTAGAGGCTGGGCAATCTCTCATAGATAAAGGGAGGAAGCATGGCGTGGTGTCTCCTGTGCCGTTTATCGGATATCCATCAAGTTTAGTC
This sequence comes from Aeromonas sp. 604176, assembly GCF_049170755.1. Lineage (NCBI taxonomy): Bacteria > Pseudomonadati > Pseudomonadota > Gammaproteobacteria > Aeromonadales > Aeromonadaceae > Aeromonas > Aeromonas sp. 604176. Next base: position 5,651 of record NZ_JAAKNE010000158.1, on the reverse strand, counting down.
CCCCCCTCTCACTTCCCTCATGCTGGTTTGTTATACAAACGGGTGGTTTTGTTCTGAAATGGCTCGGCTTTTACGGTGCCAACATTGTGTTCTCTTATGTTACAATTGCGCGCCATTTTTGACTGAAGATTGACTGGGCATGTTGGATCAGATTCGTATCGTTTTGGTAAACACCTCTCATACCGGCAACATGGGGTCTGCGGCACGCGCCATGAAGACCATGGGGTTGACCCAGCTGGTATTGGTTGATCCGCAAGCCTTGCCGGATGACAATGCCTTCGCCCTGGCGGCTGGTGCCAGCGATGTGCTTGCCAATGCCCGTATCGTCCCGACTCTGGACGACGCGATCGCCGATTGTGGTTTGGTGATTGGCACCAGCGCCCGCTCTCGAACCCTGAGCTGGCCCATGCTCGATCCCCGTGAGGCCGGCGAAAAGTCGGTGGTTGAGGGGATGCAGCACCCGGTCGCGCTGGTGTTTGGTCGTGAGCGCACCGGTCTCACCAACGACGAATTGCAAAAGTGCCACTACCACGTGGCCATTCCGGCCAATCCTGATTACAGCTCTCTCAATCTGGCCATGGCGGTGCAGACCCTCTGTTACGAAGTGCGGATGCGCTGGCTGCAGGGGCAGGCCGCCGAGCCTGAAGATGAGATGGCCTATCCGAGTGCCGCCCAGCTGGAAGGGTTTTATCAGCACCTGGAACAAACCCTGATGAAGACCGGTTTTATTGCCGATGACCATCCGGGTCATGTGATGAGCAAGCTGCGTCGCCTGTTCAATCGGGCTCGGCCGGAAGCGGCAGAGCTCAACATTCTGCGCGGGATTCTGACCTCGGTACAGAAAGCGCGCGTACCGGATTAATCCGACTGATTTACTCAACCATATACTTGACTGTTTTGGTCGGGTATGTGACCATGTGCCCCATTAAATTGCTTCGCAAGACGGTAAGGCACATGAGACTGACTTCAAAAGGACGTTACGCTGTAACCGCCATGCTCGACGTGGCGCTGCATGCAGAGCAGGGGCCCGTCCCCCTTGCCGATATTTCCGAGCGCCAGGGCATCTCGTTGTCCTATCTCGAGCAGCTCTTTGCCCGCCTGCGCAAACATGGTCTGGTGAGCAGCGTGCGTGGCCCGGGCGGTGGTTATCGCCTCGGGTTGGCCCCAGGCGAGATTTCGGTTGGTCAGGTGATCACCGCGGTCGATGAGTCGGTCGATGCCACCAAGTGTCTCGGCAAGGGCGGTTGCCACGGCGGTACCCAGTGCCTGACTCACTCCCTGTGGCGCGACCTGAGTGAGCGGATCTCCAGCTTCCTCGGGGATATCACCCTGGCTGAGCTGGTACGCCAGGCCGATGTGCGCCGCATTGCCGGCAAGCAAGATGAACAAATGAAGACCGTGTTGTCCCTGGTTGATCGGGCAGAACACGGCGATGTGAGCTTGAAAGTCCAACTATAAACGTGCTTTCCACAGCGGGACTCTGTATGACCCGGACTGTGACGGAGAAAAACATGAAACTGCCTATTTACCTTGATTATTCGGCAACCTGTCCGGTGGACCCGCGTGTCGCAGAAAAAATGATGCAGTGTCTCACCATGGATGGCCTGTTCGGCAATCCGGCTTCCCGTTCTCACCGCTTTGGCTGGCAAGCCGAAGAGGCGGTGGATCTGGCCCGTAATCAAGTGGCAGATCTGATCGGCGCCGATCCCCGCGAGATCGTCTTCACTTCCGGTGCGACCGAATCCAATAACCTGGCCATCAAGGGTGTTGCCCACTTCTATGCCAGCAAGGGCAAGCACATCATCACTTCCAAGACCGAACACAAGGCGGTGCTCGATACCTGTCGCCAGCTGGAGCGTGAAGGGTTCGAGGTGACCTATCTTGAGCCGATGCCCAACGGCCTGTTCACTATCGAGATGATTGAGAATGCCATGCGTGATGACACCATCCTGGTCAGCATCATGCATGTGAACAACGAAATCGGCGTGGTTCAGAACATTGCCGCCATCGGCGAGTTGTGCCGTTCCCGCAAGATCCTGCTGCACGTGGATGCCGTTCAGAGTGTGGGCAAGATCCCGGTAGATGTGGAAGCACTGAAAGTGGATCTGCTCTCCGTCTCTGCGCACAAGGTGTATGGTCCGAAAGGGATCGGTGCACTGTTTGTTCGCCGCAAACCCCGCGTTCGTCTGGAAGCCCAGATGCACGGTGGCGGCCACGAGCGCGGCATGCGTTCCGGTACTCTGCCGACCCACCAGATCGTCGGGATGGGCGAAGCTTTCCGCATCGCCAAAGAAGAGATGGTGAGTGAAGGCGAGCGCATCTTGGCTCTGCGCCAGCGTCTGTGGAATGGCATCAAGGATATTGAAGCCGTCTACATCAATGGCGATCTGGAGCAACGTGTTCCGGGCAACCTCAACGTCAGCTTTGCCTATGTGGAAGGGGAATCCCTCATCATGGCGCTGAAAGATTTGGCGGTCTCTTCCGGTTCGGCCTGTACCTCCGCCAGCCTGGAACCCTCCTATGTGCTGCGCGCACTGGGTCTGAACGACGAGCTGGCACACAGCTCCATCCGTTTCAGTATGGGTCGCTTCACCACCGAGGAAGAGATTGACTACGCGGTCAAGCTTATTCGTGACTCCATCGGTCGTCTGCGCGAGATGTCCCCACTGTGGGAGATGTACAAAGACGGCGTCGATCTGAACACGGTCGAATGGGCTCATCACTGATCCACCGGGTCAGTGAGCAACAGAATTAGCAGGAGTGAGATATGGCTTACAGTGAAAAAGTAATCGACCACTACGAGAATCCTCGCAACGTCGGTGGTTTCGACAAGAATGATCCCAGCGTTGCAACCGGCATGGTCGGTGCGCCCGCCTGTGGTGACGTGATGAAGCTGCAACTGAAGATCAGCGACGAAGGCATCATCGAAGATGCCAAGTTCAAGACCTACGGTTGCGGTTCTGCCATCGCCTCCAGCTCCCTGGTGACCGAATGGGTCAAGGGCAAGACCCTGGACGAAGCGGCTGGCATCAAGAACACAGATATCGCTGAAGAGCTGGCCCTGCCACCGGTGAAGATCCACTGCTCCATTCTGGCTGAGGACGCTATCAAGGCCGCCATCGCCGATTACAAGCAGAAGAAAGGTCTCTAAGCGCCGGAGAGCAGTATGGCTATTACCATGACAGATGCCGCCGCGGCACGGGTTTCCTCTTTTCTGGCTAACCGGGGCAAGGGCATTGGCCTGCGCCTCGGCGTCAAAACCACCGGCTGCTCCGGTCTTGCCTACGTGCTTGAGTTCGTTGATGAACTGACCGATGAGGATCAGGTGTTCGAGCAGCAGGGCGTCAAGATTATTGTTGATGCCAAGAGCCTGATCCATCTGGATGGCACCGAGCTGGATTTCGTCAAGGAGGGCCTCAACGAGGGCTTCCAGTTCAACAATCCCAACGCCAAAGGCGAGTGTGGTTGCGGCGAAAGCTTCAGTGTCTGAGATGTTTGACGTCAATGATCCTTCGTCTGTGGTTGAGCGGGTTGTCCATGACCCGTTCAACCACATCTCATTTGCCAGGGGCGAGTGAGGTAGTGGCGAACGTTTCCAAGAGGTTTGCATGAATCATTTCGAGCTGTTTGGGCTGGTTGAAGGCTTCGAGCTCGATACCCGTCAGTTGGCTGATACCTACCGCCAGCTGCAAACCCAATTCCATCCTGATCGTTTTGCCACCGCCCCCGAACGGGAGCAGCTGGCTGCGGTGCAACGTGCCGCCCAGATCAACGAAGCATTCACCACCCTCAAGGCGCCGCTGCGCCGTGCCGAATATCTGCTCTCCCTGCGTGGCACCGATATCCGTGGTGAACAGCAGACTCTGCAAGATACCGCGTTTCTGATGCAGCAGCTGGAGTGGCGCGAGCGTCTGGCCGAGCTGAAAGATGACGCCGACCCTGAGCGCGCCATCAAGGATTTTCGCAGCGAGATCAGGCATGATCACCAGATGTTGATGCAGCAGCTGACCGAGTCTCTTGCCGCCGGCAGAGATCTCGTTGCCGCTGATTGCGTTCGCAAACTCAAGTTTGTCGACAAGCTCCTCGAAGAGCTGGAACGATTCGAAGACTCGCTTCTCGAGTCTTGATCCTTTAACGCTGGAAGTTTCATTACCCATGGCATTACTGCAAATCGCCGAACCCGGCCAGAGCGCTGTTCCTCATCAGCACAAACGTGCCGTCGGCATCGATCTCGGCACCACCAACTCTCTCGTCGCTGCGGTTCGCAGTGGTCACGCCGATACCCTTTGCGATGAGCAAGGGCGCGACCTGCTTCCGTCAGTGGTGCACTATCAAAGCGACACCATTCGGGTCGGAATTGATGCCAAGCGCGAAGCGGCACTCGATCCTCACAACACCATCGTCTCGGTCAAACGGATGATGGGCAAGGCGCTGGCCGATATCGATACCCGCCAGCAGCCCTACCAGTTCATCGCTGCCGACAATGGCATGCCGCAACTGCAAACCCGTCAGGGGCTGGTCAATCCGGTACAGGTCTCGGCCGAAATTCTCAAAAAGCTGGCCGAGCGTGGCGCCCAGACACTCGGGGGCGATCTCGATGGCGTGGTCATTACCGTGCCCGCCTATTTCGATGATGCCCAGCGTCAGGGCACCAAGGATGCGGCCCGTCTGGCCGGTCTGCACGTGCTGCGGCTGCTCAACGAGCCGACCGCGGCCGCGATTGCCTATGGCCTTGACTCCGGTCAGGAAGGGGTGATCGCGGTTTACGATCTTGGGGGGGGGACCTTCGATATCTCCATCCTGCGTCTGCATCGCGGTGTGTTTGAAGTGATGGCGACCGGCGGCGATTCTGCCCTTGGCGGCGATGACTTCGATCATCTGCTGGCGGACTGGATCAAGGAGCAAGCGGGCCTCTCCGGCGAGCTGGATGCCCATCTGCAGCGCGAGCTGCTGGATGTGGCCGCTGCCGTCAAACACGGTCTGACCGATGCCGAGCAGGTGGCGTGCACCTTTGCGGGCTGGCAGGGATCAGTGAGCCGCAGCCAGTTTGATGAGCTCATCACCCCGCTGGTGAAACGGACCTTGCTGGCTTGTCGCCGCGCCCTGCGCGATGCGGGTCTCGAGCAGGTGGAAGTGCTGGAAGTGGTGATGGTCGGTGGTTCCACCCGAGTGCCGCTGGTGCGTGAACTGGTGGGCGATTTCTTCCAGCGTGCGCCGCTGACCAGCATCGATCCGGACAAGGTGGTCGCCATTGGCGCCGCCATCCAGGCCGATATTCTGGTGGGCAACAAGCCCGATGCCGAGATGCTGCTTCTAGACGTTATCCCCTTGTCGCTGGGTCTGGAGACCATGGGTGGCCTCGCCGAGAAGGTGATCCCGCGCAACACGACCATTCCGGTTGCCCGCGCCCAGGAGTTCACCACCTTCAAGGATGGTCAGACCGCCATGGCCATTCACGTGGTACAGGGTGAACGCGAGTTGGTGGCCGATTGCCGCTCCCTGGCCCGCTTTACCCTGACCGGTATTCCGCCGATGGCAGCCGGCGCCGCCCATATTCGCGTCACCTTCCAGGTGGATGCGGATGGTCTGCTCTCGGTCAGCGCCATGGAGAAATCCTCCGGCGTGCAGGCCGAGATCCAGGTCAAGCCCTC
>NZ_JAAKNE010000157.1:0-7604 GCF_049170755.1 Aeromonas sp. 604176 | reverse complement strand
CCGATGACATGCAAGACCTCAATGTAAGCTAGGCTTGGCGGCATTATATGGCGGTTGCATGACAGTTTTGTTACATCGAGAGCGCTTTAACCGAGGTTGCTAGTGGAAAAATGGGCGGGGGTCCTTTCGAGGGAAAGTGAACACAATATATTGTTTATAAAGAGATATTTGTGAGAATAATCAGCAAGGGCAGCCTGTGCTGCCCCCAAATCATTCAGGAAAGGGCATCGTTTGATTGTTGCAGCGCCAGTTTGACCGCCTTTTTCTCGGCGCGGCGACGCTTGAAGAAGGCCGACAACTGGGCCGAGCAGGCATCGGCCAGCACACCGCCGGTCAGCTCGACACTGTGGTTGTGGCGCGGGTCCTGCAAGATCTCGAACACCGACCCCGCAGCACCGGTCTTGAGATCACGTGCGCCGTAAACCACCCGCTTGACCCGGCTATGGATCAGCGCACCGGCACACATGCAGCAGGGTTCCAGCGTCACATAAAGTGTGGTGTCGAGCAGGCGGTAGTTCGCAAGCTGCTGGCCCGCTGCCCGAATTGCCATCACCTCGGCATGGGCACAGGCATCGTGTTCGCTAATGGAGCGGTTCCACCCCTCGCCCACCACCTGACCATCCAGCACCAGAACGGCACCGACCGGGATCTCGCCAATCCCTTCGGCCCGGGCGGCCAATGCCATAGCATGGCGCATCCACTGTTCATCCTGCGCGGTCTGACTCGGAGCCTGACCCAGTGTTTCTGGGACCTCTGATGGTTTCACGCCCATCCCCTCTTTATATTGTTCAATTGTGCTTTTTACATTCCAGCTATCCATACCTGTCAGATGATTCCATAGATAGCAGGCATGATAGCTAGCGGTGACAGGGCAGCGATTATGCCAAATCTGCACGTCAGACCCAAGCCGCATCCCGACTGAGCAATAAAGAAGCAATCGGCATCTCTATGATAAAAAAGGAGTTGCACCCGTTTGGCCATGCTATTAGACTTCCTCCCCGTCAGCCGAGTCTGACTCCGTCGGTGTGTAGCGCAGCCAGGTAGCGCATCTGCATGGGGTGTAGAGGGTCGGAGGTTCGAATCCTCTCACACCGACCATTTTCCCCGAGAATAGCCCAGTCAAACGACTGGGCTATTTTTTTGCTTCCGATTTATCCTTCTGACGATGCCAGCCCACCAAGAACAAAAAACACCCAGAACCACTTGAATCTTTTTGCCGAACTCATTAAGATGCGCAACTTTCCGCCGGTAGACAACACAGGGAGGTGGAAACACGAGTGAAGGGATCACTGTCCGGCTTGCGTGCAACACAGGACCAGGCATGAACCAGAACACCAATTTCGCACCCGCTATTGCGCTTTATTCCGTTCCTCACGATACCCCTTGCCATACCGAAAACGAAGATGAACAGGTCATCCAGCTGGATGTAATCGATCTTGCCGAACCGGATGATGACTATTGAGCCCGGCCAGATGGCCGCTCAATCACCGGCGCATCGCCTGTTCAACGCACTCCGTTTCATACCCTTGGCGAGAAATCTGCAAAAAACGACAAACTGCTAATTTTATCAAGGATGGCAGTATTATTGACTGATGTATCTCCCCCTTCCCTCCCCGGCATTCCCCCCGACAACTGATACAAACCTACGTTATTGCGCTTCACTTTCCATCGTTGCAACCGCTGGTGCCAACAGAGCCCGCATCACCATACCAAGTTTAAAACGCACGTTCACCAATCAGGTATAGCAATAGCAAAATGTTCATTGCCATATTCAAACGCACTTTATACGGCTGTTTTGGCAAAGCCTGGAGTTAGGTCGGGATTTGTTTTTGCATTTGTAATTTTATTACGTAATAAGCTACAAAACGAGGGGCAGGGTAACGGCCCAAATTAGCCGTTGTCCGATGGGAAAAAGCAGGAGCATAACCATCTGCGTAGAGCTTTTATACCAATCCAATAAAGCAATAAAAAACATCAACTTAACCATATCGAAAAAACGGGCGTTTAAAAAAAACTGTTGACGTACTCAACAATATTTCGCACCTTATCAATCGTGTTACCCCGTTGTTGCGGGAACGTTTCAGGAACAGGGATTCGACTTTAGTCGTAGTTAATAAGTTCAAAATGTAATTCTCAAAGGAGTGAACCTTATGTCGGCACCGGCTCAGACCCACTGCAGCGCCCGCCTTCGCATCCAGGGCGAGATGCTACCCGAATACGCGCAAATTCTGACGCCGGACGCGGTGGCTCTGGTCTCCGAACTGGTGGAACGTTTTGCTCCCCAAAGAGGGGAATTGCTGAAACAACGTGTGGCACGCCAGGCCCGTATCGATGGCGGCGAGCTGCCGGACTTCCTGCCGGAAACCGCCCACATCCGTGAAGGTGACTGGACCATTCGCGGTATTCCCACCGACCTGCAAGACCGCCGTGTGGAGATCACCGGCCCGGTCGAGCGCAAGATGGTGATCAACGCCCTCAACGCCAACGTCAAGGTGTTCATGGCGGATTTCGAGGATTCACTGGCTCCCGCCTGGAATAAGGTGATCGAGGGCCAAATCAACCTGCGAGATGCGGTCAACGGCACCATCTCTTACACCAGTCCGGAAGGAAAGGCCTACACCCTGACCCACAATCCGGCGGTGCTCATCTGCCGGGTGCGCGGTCTGCACCTGCCGGAAAAACATGTCACCTTCGATGGCGAGCCGATCCCCGGTGGCCTGTTCGATTTTGCTCTCTACTTCCTGCACAACTATCAGGCGCTGCTGGCCAAAGGCTCGGGCCCCTACTTCTACGTGCCCAAGTTGCAGAGCCATCTGGAAGGGCGCTGGTGGAGCGAAGTGTTCGCCTGGACCGAGGACAAGTTCGGTCTGCCCCGTGGCACCATCAAGGCCACCGTGCTGATTGAAACCCTGCCAGCCGTATTCGAGATGGATGAGCTGCTCTATCAGATGAAGGATCACATCGTTGCGCTGAACTGCGGCCGCTGGGACTACATCTTCAGCTATATCAAAACCTTGAAGAACCATCCGGATCGGGTACTGCCTGATCGTCAGGTGGTGACCATGGACAAGCCGTTCCTCTCCGCCTACTCGCGGCTGCTGATCAAGACCTGTCACAAGCGGTGTGCGCTGGCGATGGGTGGCATGGCCGCCTTTATTCCGGCCAAGGACGCTGCCGCCAACGAGCAGGTCTTCGCCAAGGTCAAGGCCGACAAGGAGCGCGAAGCCAACAACGGCCACGACGGTACCTGGGTCGCCCACCCTGGCCTCGCTGATACCGCCATGGCGGTGTTCAACGCCACCATTGCGGCTGGTGCCAAGAACCAGATCGGCGTGCTGCGCGAGCAGGATGCCCCCATCACCGCCGCCGACCTGCTGGCCCCCTGTGAGGGCGATCGCACCGAGGCGGGGATGCGCACCAATATCCGGGTTGCCCTGCAATATCTGGAGGCCTGGATCAACGGCAACGGCTGCGTGCCCATCTACGGTCTGATGGAAGATGCCGCCACCGCCGAGATCTCCCGCACCTCCATCTGGCAGTGGATCCGCCACGGCAAGAGTCTGTCGAATGGCAAGGTGGTGACCAAAGAGCTGTTCCGCCAGATGCTGGCCGAGGAGCTGGAGGTGGTCAAAGCCGAGGTGGGCACAGCACGCTGGCAGGCAGGACGCTTTGCCGAGGCAAGCGAACTGATGGAAGAGATCACCTGCGCCGACACCCTGATCGATTTTCTGACGCTGCCCGGTTACGAGCGGCTCTGAATCACGGGCCCCCAGCGGGGCTCGCCAATAACAAGTCAATGGAAACGTGAAATCAATGAAAGAGGGAACTGATATGGCACTGACCCGTGAGCAACAGATCCAGGCTATCGAGAAAGACTGGGCGGAAAACCCCCGCTGGAAAGGGATCAAGCGCGGCTACAGCGCCGAAGATGTGGTAAACCTGCGCGGCAGCTTGCAGCCGGTTCACACCCTGGCTCAGCGCGGTGCCGACAAGCTGTGGGGCCTGATCCACGGCGACGCCAAGAAAGGCTACGTCAACTGCCTCGGCGCCCTGACCGGTGGTCAGGCGGTGCAGCAGGCCAAGGCGGGGATCGAGGCGATCTACCTCTCCGGCTGGCAGGTGGCGGCGGATAACAACTTGTCCTCCACCATGTATCCGGATCAGTCCCTCTACCCGGCCAACTCGGTGCCGTCCGTGGTGGAGCGCATCAACAACTCCTTCGCCCGTGCCGACCAGATCCAGTGGGCCAACAAGGTCGGACCGCAGGATGAGGGCTTTATCGACTACTTCCTGCCCATAGTGGCGGATGCGGAAGCTGGTTTCGGCGGCGTGCTGAACGCCTTCGAACTGATGAAGGGGATGATTGAAGCAGGTGCCGCCGGCGTGCACTTCGAAGATCAGCTGGCATCAGTCAAGAAGTGCGGCCACATGGGCGGCAAGGTACTGGTGCCGACTCAGGAAGCGGTGCAGAAGCTGGTTGCCGCCCGTCTGGCAGCCGATGTGTGCGGCACCACCACGCTAGTGATCGCACGTACCGACGCCAACGCCGCTGACCTGTTGACCACCGACGCTGACCCGTACGATGCAGACTTCCTGACTGGCGAGCGCACTGCCGAAGGGTTCTACAAGGTACGTGCCGGTATCGATCAGGCCATTGCTCGTGGTCTGGCTTACGCCCCCTACGCCGACATGGTGTGGTGCGAAACCGCCAAGCCGGATCTGGACGAAGCACGTAAATTTGCCGAAGCGATCAAGGCCAAGTTCCCGGATCGTATCTTGGCCTACAACTGCTCCCCGAGCTTCAACTGGAAGAAAAATCTGGACGATGCCACCATCGCCCGCTTCCAGCAGGAGCTCTCCGACATGGGCTACAAGTATCAGTTCATCACCCTCGCGGGTATCCACAACATGTGGTTCCACATGTACGAACTGGCCTATCAATACGCCCGTGGCGAAGGGATGAAGCACTACGTCGAGATGGTGCAGGAGCCGGAATTTGCAGCCGCCAGCCGTGGCTACACCTTCGTGGCACACCAGCAGGAGGTCGGTACCGGTTACTTTGATAAGGTGACAACCGTCATTCAGGGTGGCCAATCCTCGGTGACCGCACTGACCGGCTCCACCGAAGAAGATCAGTTCCACTGATAGGCAAAGCCCTTTGAAATAGCAAAACCCCGGTCTGAAGCCGGGGTTTCTTTTTATCTGCCATTCAAACGAAAGTCAGACGCACAACCGCACACCGTCGAGAGGGATCAGAGTTCGAGGATCTCTTTGACAAAGGGGATGGTGAGCTTGCGCTTGGCGCGAAATGAGGCGTTGTCGAGCTGATTGAGAGTGGTGAGCAGGGTTCGCATATCGCGGGAGAGTCGGTTGAGCAGGAAGCGGCCCACATCGATGGGCAATTTGAAGCCCCGCAGCTCGGCACGCAGCTGCAGGGCACTGAGCTTGCCTTCGTCATCCAGTTCTTCGAGATGGAAACTCACCCCCCAGTCGAGGCGCGAGGCGAGATCTGGCAGCTGCAGCCCCAGTTTGCGCGGTGCGCTGCAGCCGGTGACCACCAGCGTCCCCTCGCCCTTCTCCTGCCAGCGGTTATAGAAATCGAACAGCGCCCGCTCCCACACGGCATTGCCGGCGATCGCCTCAAGGCTGTCGAGACAGACCAGCGGCAAGCTTTCGAGGGCATCGAGCATGCTGGGGTCGAGCTGTTCAAACTGATCGAGGGAGAGATAGGCCGCCGCCGCATCGCGGGCGTTGACCTCGGCACAGGTGGCGTGGAGCAGATGAGAGCGTCCGGATCCCTTGGCTCCCCAGAAATAGAGGAAAGGCGATCCCTGACCGATGGCCGCATTCTTGAGGGCGGTGATCAGATGAGCATTGTTGCCGGGATAAAAACTGACGAAGGTTTCATCATCCGGTAGTTGTACGGCTAAAGACAGTTGGGCCGGTTGCTTCACTCGTTGGGCTTTGACTGTGACATTTGTGGCTAAGTGTATCATCGCAAAGGCAGATAGAGAACCGCCCGGACAAGCCGGGCGGTCTACAAAAGCCTTATAAAATCAGGGCTGCGACCATTGGTAACGCAAGCCGCTGCCATTATCGTCAACCTTGCGCAAACGACTCTCGAGCTGCAGTGCCCGCACCAGTTCGGCCTGATCCCCTTGCAGGGTAAAGTTGAAGGTGACCTGGTCCCCCTCCAGCTTGCCGATCGCCACCTTGCTGACGTTGGCCATCCCCTGCAGCATCTTCTGCACGGCGATCATGCTGTCCACTTCGGAGAGGCCATCCACCACCAGGGTCTGGCTGGTTGCCGGACCCGAGATACGGGCACCGTAGTTTTTCACCAGCCAGGCCGCTAGGGTATCGGCAAACCCTTGCGCCACTTCGGCCTGAGTGCCGGTGCTATTGCCACGGGTCAGCTCGGCCACTTCACCGGCCGCCTTGGGGCCGTAGAGTCCCCAATCGATGCTCCACTTGTCACCTTCTGGTGTCAGCTTGCCCAACACCACCATCTCGGCGCCATAGCGCTGGCTTGCCTGCAAAATCGGGTCGGCAAAGCGGCCCCAGACGTCGGTGGCACTGACCGCCATGTTGTCATCGAGATCCATCAGCGGAATGCTGATGGGTAGCCCCAGCGTCTGGGCCTGCTCGCGCAAGGCTTGCGCCCAACCATCGCTGGATTGATCCGCCAGCAGGCGACGCTCCCCCTGATCCACCACCAGCCAGATCGCCATCTGGGGACGAGCCGGGCCAAGCAGGGCATACTGGCTCTCGGAGACCAGGCTGTTGACCTTGTCACTCTTGAACTCGGCTTTCAGATACTTGACGGAGTCCTGATCCTGATAGCCATAGTTTTTGACATAGTCGCCCGGGGCCGCCAGCGCCTTGACCACCACAGGTTGGGTGAGGATGTCGCGTTTGCCGGTGACCTTGATCAGCACCTGACCCAGTGCCTGCCCTTGAGCGGCCACCATGTCGCCACTGGTCGGGGCCTTGCCCTGATAGAGGTCGGTCACCTGAGCGGCCGAGGCCATGAATGACAAGCCGCAGCAGAGGGCGATCACAACACGTTTGAACATGAACAGAGTCTCGAAATGGGAGAGTGTGCTTATGGTAGCGGCAAGGCGCATCCTGCGGCAAGGCTGGCACAAGCGGCCACAAACAGCAGAGCCGGCGATGCGCCGGCTCCGATCACCCCTTCCACATGGGAAGCAGGTCAAGGCATAAACTTATTTGGTACCGAAGATCTTGTCGCCTGCATCGCCTAGACCCGGCACGATGTAGCCTTTCTCGTTCAGCCCCTGGTCGACAGAAGCACAGTAGAGCTCTACGTCAGGGTGAGCGGCTTCCAGCGCCTTGATCCCTTCCGGCGCGGCAACCAGTACCAGCACCTTGATGGATTGGCAGCCTTTCTTCTTCAGCAGATCGATGGTGGCGATCATGGAACCACCGGTGGCCAGCATCGGATCGATGACCAGCGCCAGACGCTCTTCGATGTTGCTGACGATCTTCTCGAAATAGGGAACCGGTTGCAGGGTCTCTTCATCGCGGTAGATACCGACCACGCTGACGCGGGCGCTCGGCATGTGCTCCAGCACGCCATCCAT
>NZ_JAAKNE010000156.1:0-7609 GCF_049170755.1 Aeromonas sp. 604176 | reverse complement strand
TGCACCCGGCTCTTGGGCAGGCAGATCACATTGATGCGCGGACGACCGGCAGGCGGGGTGGGCAAGTCCACATAATCCATCGCCAGTTGCAGCACGGGTTCGCTGACATAGTCCTTGATGGCCCAGGGGAGCGCCCCCGCCATCTCGGCGTCAGGCACGGCAGGCTTGTCGATCTGGATCTGTTGATAAAGGCTGGCGGCGAGGGCTACCCGCACTTTAGACTTGGCCAGCCCATAACGGCTGAACAGCTCGTTCATGGCCACAGCCCACTCCTGTGGGCCGTTGATGGTGCGCGTCGCGAAGACGGGGGGATTGCCCACTGCAGCCAGCATGATCCTGTCATTGGCCAACAAGAGCCCGACCTGGCGGCTTGGCGTCGACCGTCTGAACAGTTTTTTCATGTAAGCCCGCCCATCAATAGTGATTAAATGTATGAAATATTAACATAAACAGCAGATTAGCCTCTATATAAAAGACGGACTCACCATTGCAAGCCAGCCTTCCAGCCGAGCCAGAGGGGTCAGCTATCCTGCCCTCCCCCCTGCCCCCCCTCCACCACCCGTTGCTAACCCGCTACGGCGTCGAACTCTGGTGCAAGCGGGATGATCTGATCCATCCGACCATCTCCGGCAACAAGTGGCGCAAGCTCAAATACCACCTGCTTCATGCCAGAGAGCACGGCAAACGGCATCTACTCTCGTTTGGCGGCGCCTACTCCAATCACATCCATGCACTGGCAGCAGCAGGGTGCCAATCTGGCCTTCGAACTACCGGTATCATACGGGGCGAATCTGATGCCGTCAGCAATACCACCCTGAGGGATGCCAGACGCTGGGGTATGGATCTCGTTTTCGTCGACCGCCAGAGTTACCGCCGTCGCCAGGATCCCGACTGGCTGGCCCAATTCGATGCACCCGATACCCTGATCGTGCCGGAAGGGGGCAGCAGCCCGCTGGCTATCCCCGGGGTTGCCGAACTGGTCGGCGAGGTACCCTTCTCGCCGGATCTCTGGGTACTGCCCTGTGCCAGCGGCGGCACCCTGGCGGGCCTAATCGCTGGCAAACAGGACCGGGAGCAGATCCTCGCCATTGCGGTACTGAAAGGAGGCGGCTTTATCGCTGACGAGGTGTGTCGCCTCCATCCCGCTGCCGCCAGCATCCCCGGCTGGCGGGTCGCACTCGATCACCACGATGGTGGCTACGCCAAATTCAGCCCGGCCCTCTGGCAGTGGGTTCAAGATTTCAGCGCCGAAACAGGTCTGCCTTTGGAGCCCATCTACAGCGGCAAGGCGATGTGGGGGCTGTTTCGCGAGCTGGCTGCGGGCCGCATCGCCCCCGGCAGCAAGATTGTCTTTATCCATACCGGCGGCATGCAGGGATTGGCCGGACTGCGGGAGCAGGGGCGACTGTGAGCCCCGCCTGACGGCAACCGAAAACGAGAGAGGGTCGCCCCACGACGACCCTCTCTCATTTATCTCAATCACCAGCCGGTTCCAGCACCAGCCGCTGGGGCTCGGCAAACCAGGGCCCCTGCCCTGCATGCACCCCAAGGTGGCGCAGCATCTTCCACTCGTCGCCACTCTCCACCCCCACTGCCAGCACCCGGGTGCGAGTATTGGCACAACCACCTACCAGACTGCGCACCGCCATCTGGTTGACCTGACGGGCATGGATCTCCCGCACCAGGCTGGGGTGCAGCTTGAGGAAGTTGATCTCGAACTCCTTGATGTACTGGGTGCTCACCACATCCTGACCGGCATGATCGATGGCCAGCTGGCAACCCAGCATCCGCAGGGAGCGCAGCGGCCGCTTGAGCGCCTCGAAGTGACGGGTCACCTGGGATTCGGAGAGTTGCAGGATCAGCCGCTCGTTGGTGCTGCGCGGCAGCTGGAACAGGGCGAAGAAGAGCCAGCGCTGGAACTCGCGGTTGAGCAGACTCTGGGCACTGAGGGTCAGAGTGATGGGACAGCTCTGCTCGGAACGCTGGCGCAGCAACACCAGCGTTTGCTCCGCCACCAGCCGATCCAGTTGCAGCAGCAGGCCCACCTTCTCCGCCATTGGCATGAAGATCCCTGCTTGCAGTTCCCGCCCCTGCTCATCGTGGATATAGGTGAGCAGATCCTGCTGCAGTACCACCTGATCCCGATCCTGCTGGACCGGTTGGGTATAAAAATCGATCCCCTGCTCTTCAAGACGGCGACTGATGAGGGTGCGCCAGCGCACCGTCCCCTTGCTGCTCTGCTCCTCGTCCAGCTGCTTTTCATAGAGGAACCAGCCGTTGTGCCCCTGCAGACGTGCACTCTTGAGGGCCAGCTCGGCCTCCTCCTGCACCTTGAGCAGAGTGTCTTGCGCCTGGTAGCAGACAGCCCCGATATAGATGGCCGTCTCCGGATTGACCTGCTGCGGCCAGTGTAGCCGTTGCAGACTTTTGAGCAGCTGGCTGGCACTGTCCACCATCTCGCTCTCCGACATGTTGGGCAACAATACCGCAAAGACATGTCCGGCATAACGAGCCTGCAAGGCACCGTTATGCTTGCGCACAAAGGCACTGATCACGGCGCTCGCCTCCAGCAGCAGATCATGCCCCTGCAGCTCGAACTGCTCCGCTTCCAGCTCTTCCAGACAGGCGAGTTCAATCAGCAAGACACCGCCACTCATCACGCTCGCCTCCATGATAGCGCTCTCGAGCCGGTTATCGAAGAAGAGGCGGTTGCCGATGCCGGTCATCTTGTCGACGAAGGCGTTGCTGCGAATGAAGTTGTCGAAGCGGCTGCGCTCCTTGCGGGCATCCGCCAGCTCGGCGAGCAGATGATCGAGGGCCTGACTGGCGGCCACCGGCCACTCTTCGGCGGGGTCATGGCTTAGTTTGGAGAGCTTGTCATCGAGGATCAGCTGGGCGCGAATGCCCAGCAGCTCGGCGCCGCGCAACTGCTGACGCAACCAGCGGATGGAGTACCAGAGACCGAACACCACGATGAAGATCCCGAACGAGATGCCCGACATCGCCTTGATGGAGTACTCCGCCTCCTTGAAGGGGCGCTCCAGCTTGAAGCTGGCCTGCATGCCAGCCTGATGGGGCAGCGGATGGCTGTATGGCACCAGCAGCGGTTCATCAACCGGACGCTGTACGTCACGGAACCAGTAGACCCGCTGGTCATTCTGGCGCACCTCCAGCTCCACCACATGAGCCGCCCGCAGCAAGGTGGGCAACCAGCGGCTCATATCCTCCATACCGTGAGCAACGTCGAGTTGCTTGTCGATCACCTCGACCAGCGCATCGACCTTCTTTTGCTGCAACTCCATGCCCAGCTCGCGAAAGCTGAACACCCCGCCAATCAGCACGGTCGCCATGGCAGCGATCACGCACAAGGTAATAAACGAGACAAGATGTGTTGTGAGTTTCATGTGCCTTTCCGTGTGCCCGGCATCATCCATTGGAATTCATGGTAGCAGTGGCGCTGTGGCCATCACTATGGACGGGGATCCCGCTTCTGTAATTTAAGCGGGGCAGCATACCCAAAGCAGCGGGAGAATACCAAGGAAGGTACACAGGTGGAGCAGGGGAAGATAGCAGACAGAAAAATGGTCCCTCAAAAGGGACCAAAAGGAACACTCATATCAAAACTAACACTCTGTGCTACTGACAAAAAACAGATACAGGAGTATTGAACACACGGTGAGTCAAACCGCAGGGGTACTCTAAAGCAGTTCGGATAAGTTGAGCAATTGTCATTTATGACAGGTCAGCGATTGAATCTTTTCAAGGTTAATAATAAAAACATTTAAAATCATACATTTAAAAAATCATCCAATAAGTGTGACAAGTAGAGCTCAAATTGATTGTACTAATGCACTATGATGGCTTGACCCATTTGTGTCTCGTTAAACTGGCAGGCGCCCTTGTTACGCATCACCCCCCTCTGGATCACTGTACTGCTACTGCTCTTGCCCATCCTGGCAAGCCAGTCCGTCGGTCTGTGGCTAACAAGACCGATGGCCAACCACCTGCTTGAGCAGAAGGTGGCCGAGATAAAGCGAGCCATGGCGATACGCCATCACACGCTGGACAAAGCCATGAGCGAGCAGCTGACGCTGTTTGATTTCGATTGTGGTGCCAACGACATGGCACTGCTGCGGGATCCCCGCTTTTACAACACCCATATTCGTCTGCAGGGGCTGGAACTGGCATCAGGGAAAAGCTGTTCAAGCCTGGGTGTGGGTATTTCGCTCATCAAAAACGCCAACCAGGATGGCGCCCTCCCCGACAAACTGGGGCTGACTGCTACAACGGCCAGTTTCAATACGGAACAGGAGATGGTTGCCTACTACAAAAACGGCGGCAACATTGCCTACTGGGTGCTCGATAACAGCTGGAGCCACGATCTGCTACAGCTCCCCTGCGGTGACTGTTTCTATCTGGAGTTCAGCCAGCGGGATCCCGCAGCGATGACCCCCCGCTTCCCGCGCGGTGACCGGACCATCAAGCTGGAAGAGGGCAGCCGCAGCCTGAGCTTCTTTGATCAGGACAAACTGACCCGACAAACCATCTGGGCCGGTTCTGCACTGGACCTGTATGCTCGCGAGCAAGTCAGACGAATCGCACTCTGGAGCGGCACTATCCTGGGCCTGCTGCTGGTGACCGCTTACTGGTCGCTGCGAAACTATCGCCGCTCGCTCAAGGGGCTATTGCAGGCCGGATTGGTGCGCCAGGAGTTCATCCCCTTCTATCAACCCGTGGTGGATCTTCGAACCTGGCAGGTTGCCGGTTTTGAGGCGCTGCTACGCTGGCAACGTGGACACGAGCTGATCCCCCCGAGCGCTTTCATCGAATATGCTGAAGATCAGGGACTTATCCTGCCTATCACCAGGCAGTTGCTGGAGCAGGTGATCACGGATCTGCCGCTGTTGCCACCAGAGCAGTGGATCAGTGTCAATCTGATGGCCACCCATATCGAACAACCCTTGCTGCGCAACATGTTGAGTGAACACCATAACCCTTCGCCCGAGCGCCTTACCTTCGAACTGACCGAACGCAAGCCGATCCTCGACATCAAAGCCGCTACCGAGGAGATCACCCTGTTGCAGCAGATGGGATATCACTTCAAACTGGATGATTTCGGTACCGGCTACGGTGGTTTTGCCTACCTGCAGAGCCTCGGGATCCGCCAGATCAAGATCGACAAGATGTTCGTCGATACCATAGGCACCAACGACCTCAAACGCAGCGTGCTGGATGCCATCATCACGTTTGGCCTGGAATCAGGCATGGAGATGATTGCGGAAGGGGTTGAGACGCGGGAACAGGTTGATTACTTGCGGCAACACGGCGTCTATCTGATCCAGGGTTACGTCTTTGGCAGGCCCATGGCGCTGGCAGATCTTGCCATCTGGCAGCAGACGTGGCCTCCACAATATTCGCAAGAGAGCTGACACCGATATTGCACAGGCCAGCGCTGGCAGGGCTCCCCCCACCGGGAGCACACGCACCCTTTTGCACAGAGGCTGACACTCCCACAGCCTCTGCCACGACCTGGCTCATCGCCCTTGAACCACCATTTACATTCAGCAACAAAATGATCTGCCCCTGAGAGGATGGAACCCTTATCATAAGCATTCGGCTACCGTGAGCACCTTCACGCACGCCTCCCATCAATCCCTGTCGGCCAGCGCCGTCCCGAGATGAGAACCATTGCCAATGAAGACATTTATCCGGCAAGAGATTGCCCTGCCCGTCGGCCTGCTGACCCTACTCTTTTTCAAGACGATCGGGAGCGACCTGCTGACAGAGACAACTCCGCTCGGGATCTATCTTCCGGTTTCGGCGGCACTGCTGGCCATCGTCACCTGGGCCATCTTCTCGGTGGTGCGCCACTCCGATGCCCTCGCCATCAAGCTGGGCGAGCCCTTCGGCACCCTGATCCTCACCCTCTCGGTCATCTCGCTGGAGGTGGTGATGATCTCCTCGGTGATGCTAACCGGCGAGCCCAACCCCACCATGGCCCGCGATACCATGTTTGCGGTAGTGATGCTGGTGAGTACCGGTCTGGTGGGCTTCACCCTGCTGTTTGGCGGCTGGCGCTACCACACCCAGAGCTTCAATCTGGACGGAGTGAAATCCTATCTGGTGGCCATCATCCCGCTGGCCCTGCTCTGTCTGGTGCTACCCAACTTCACCGAAGGTGGTGCAATCGGCAGTATGTCGCGCGCCATGTCGTGGATGCTGATCATCATATCGATCCTGCTCTACGGGGTCTTTCTGCTGATCCAGACCCGCAGCCACAGCCACTTCTTCGTCGACAGCGATCACGAGGATTATGAGGAGCACCACGGCCCGCTGCAGAGCAACGTCTATCACACCATCCTGCTGCTCGCCTACCTGCTGGTAGTGATCCTGCTGGCCAAGACCCTGGCCATCCCCATCAACTACGGGGTGCATGTCATGGACGCGCCCGCCGCACTGGGCGGCTTTATCGTGGCCTGCATCGTGCTGGCCCCCGAAGCAGTCGGCGCCATCAAGGCCGCCTTCAACAACCAGCTGCAACGGGCCATGAACCTCTACTTCGGCTCTGTGCTGGCCACCATCGCCCTCACCGTGCCTGCCGTGCTCTTTATCGGCTCCATGCTGGGTCAGGAGGTGCGCCTCGGCCTTTCCCCCGCCGATATGGTGCTGCTGGTCACGACCCTGATGGTCTGTAAAGTAACCTTCAGCAGCGGCCGCACCAATGTACTCCATGGTGCGACCCATCTGGTGTTGTTCGTGGTCTATCTGTTCCTGATGTTCGAACACGAATAACCGCGTTCAATCGACGTCAGAAACGCAAAGACCGCCCGATTGGGCGGTCTTTTATCATCTGCTCCCGGCTGTCACCGGCGCCTGTGAAGCGGCTTCCCCCTCATCCCCAACCCTTCTCCCGCCAGGAGAGAAGGGTGATCAAGGCTTACAGGCTGGGCAACACCCCGGCCGGGATCAGGTCGTTGTAGCTGGCACGGCCCAGCAGGGCGGCGGCAGCTTCGATATCCGGCGCGAAGTACCTGTCCTTGTCGTAGAAGCTCACCTCTGCCCGCAGTCGTCCCTTGGCCAGCTCGATCAGTTCGGTACTGTGCAGCGGCGCGCGGAAATCGAGCCCCTGTGCCGCCGCCAGCAGTTCGACTGCCAGAATGCCGCGGGTATTCTCCGCCATGTCTGCCAGCCGGCGGCCAGCGAAGGTCGCCATGGAGACGTGATCCTCCTGATTGGCGGAAGTGGGCAAACTATCCACCGAGGCGGGATGGGCCAGGGTCTTGTTCTCGGAGGCGAGCGCCGCCGAGGTGACCTGAGCGATCATAAAGCCCGAATTCACTCCGCCGTTGTTGACCAGAAACGCCGGCAGACCGGACATCCGCGAGTCGATCAGCAGTGCCATTCGCCGCTCGGAGAGGGAACCTATCTCGGCGATGGCCAGCGCCAGATTATCGGCGGCGAAGGCAACAGGTTCTGCGTGGAAGTTGCCGCCGGAGAGGATGTCTTCATCCTCGGCAAACACCAGCGGGTTGTCGGAGACCGCGTTGGCCTCGCACACCAGCACCTCGGCGGCCTGACGGATCTGGGTCAGGCAGGCCCCCATCACCTG
>NZ_JAAKNE010000155.1:0-7650 GCF_049170755.1 Aeromonas sp. 604176 | reverse complement strand
TGGTGCGCCCGAGAGGATTCGAACCTCTGACCACCTGGTTCGTAGCCAGGTACTCTATCCAGCTGAGCTACGGGCGCAAATGGCGGAGAAGGGGGGATTCGAACCCCCGATGCGGGTATAAGCCGCATACTCCCTTAGCAGGGGAGCGCCTTCAGCCTCTCGGCCACCTCTCCGTTTGCGGGGCTGATAATACTTCACAGGGATTTTTAGTCAAACACTTTTTTGGAGAAAAAAGTGCGTTCGCTCAGCATTTGGTCAAAGCGTGGAATATTCAAACAATATCGGCACTTATCCCGCAGTTTCGCGCCCTGCAGGGCGATTTCAGGGGGCCGGAAAAACAAAAGGCGACACATGAGGTGTCGCCTTGTCACAGCCATGAAAGTGGCTTAGAAGCCCGGTTGGCCCGGAACTTTCTCGGCCTGGATGCGCTGGTAGATCTCTTCGCGGTGTACGGAGACCTCTTTCGGCGCGTTAACACCGATACGGACCTGGTTGCCTTTAACGCCCAGTACGGTGACAGTCACTTCATCACCAATCATCAGGGTTTCCCCAACACGACGAGTCAAAATAAGCATTCGCTTGCTCCTGTATCCTGTTTTGTTTTTATATCGATATGCGACATTATCTAACAAAGATACCGATATGGTAAATGGTTGAAACTAAATCAATCAGAGATTGTTAGCCCAAGGGCTGCTCTTGCGGTGCCTGATCCAACCCGAAAGCCGCGTGCAGGGCTCGCACCGCCAGCTCCAGATACTTCTCGTCAATCACCACAGAGATTTTGATTTCAGAGGTCGAGATCAACTGCATGTTGATCCCCTCCTCGCCCAATACCTTGAACATGGTGCGCGCAACACCGGGATGGTTCCACATGCCGACACCGACAATGGAAACCTTGGCAATTTCGCCATTTCCCTGCACGCAGGAGGCGCCAAGTTCGGTTGCGGTCTCCTCCAACAGAGCCCGGGCGCGGCGATAGTCGTCACGATTCACCGTGAAGGTGAAGTCGGCGGTGCCATCTCCCAGGGTGTTCTGCACAATCATGTCGACATCAATGTTGGCGTCGCTGATCGGATTCAGGATCTGCGCAGCTACGGTTGGTCTGTCCGGCACGCCCAGAATGGTCAGACTGGCCTCGTTGCGGTTAAAAGCGATCCCGGATACCAGGGGAGCTTCCATCCTCTCACCTCCATATGTGATTAAGGTTCCCTCTCCATCGATAAAGCTCGACAGCACCCGCAGCGGGACGCGGTACTTGCCCGCAAACTCCACCGAGCGGATCTGCAGCACCTTGGCGCCGAGACTGGCCATCTCCAGCATCTCCTCGAAGGTGATGGTGTCGAGACGACGCGCCTTGGGCTCGATGCGCGGATCCGTGGTGTATACCCCATCCACATCGGTAAAGATCTGGCACTCATCGGCCTTGATGGCCGCCGCCACGGCAACCGCCGTGGTATCCGAACCGCCGCGGCCCAGGGTCGTGATGGCGTTATGCTCGTCACGGCCCTGGAAACCGGCGATCACCACCACCTTGCCCGCAGCCAGTTCGGCATGAACCAGCTCGGTGTCGATGTGGGTGATGCGCGCCTTGCCATAGGCGGAATCGGTATGAATCCGTACCTGATCACCGGTCATTGAGACCGCGGGGCAACCGCGTTTGTTCAACGCGATCGCCAGCAGCGCTATGGTGACCTGCTCACCGGTGGAGACCAGTACATCCATCTCCCGCCGGTTGGCATCAGGATCCAGTTGCTGGGCCATGCCCAGCAACCGGTTGGTTTCGCCCGACATGGCGGAGACAACCACCACCACGTCGTGTCCCTGGGCGCGGGTCTGCTCGACCCGCTCAGCTACCGCCTCGATCCGCTCCAGTGTGCCGACCGAGGTGCCGCCGTACTTCTGTACATAGAGTGCCACAGATCACCTCGCCCGATTACAGGCGCTCTTCCAGCCAAGAGTGAACGGATTGCAGCGCTGCCGGCACCGCCTCAGGCTGGGTACCACCCGCCTGTGCCATGTCCGGACGGCCACCGCCCTTGCCACCCACCTGCTGGGCAACCAGATTGACCAGCTCACCGGCCTTGACCTTGCCGGTCAGGTCGTTGGTGACGCCCGCGATCAGGTTGACCTTGCCATCGGCACAGGTGGCCAGCAGCACGACACCGGACTTCATCTGGTTCTTCAGCTCGTCCAGCATGCCGCGCAGGGATTTCGGATCGGCCCCTTCCAGCGCTGCAACCAGCACCTTCTGACCGTTGATCTCGATCACCTGACCCAGCAGGTCGTTACCGGCCTGAGCGGCCAGCTTGGCCTTGAGCTGCTCCAGCTCGCGCTCCATCATCTTGGCCTTGTCCAGCATCTGGCGAACCTTGTCGGCGATGCAGAACTGGTCGCCTTTCACCAGGGCGGCAGCCTCTTCAATCTGCTCGCCAACCTGATGCATGAAGTCGATAGCCGCTTTGCCGGTCACCGCTTCGATACGGCGCACGCCAGCCGCGATACCGCTCTCGGCGATGATCTTGAAGAAGCCGATATCGCCGGTGCGCTTGGCGTGAGTACCGCCGCACAGCTCGGTGGAGTAGTCGCCCATGCGCACCACTCGCACGTCGTCTTCATATTTCTCACCAAACAGCGCCATGGCACCGGCGGACTTGGCCGCTTCCAGATCCATCAGCTGGGTGGTGATTTCGTGGTTGGCGCGGATCTGGTTGTTGACCAGCTCCTCGACCCGGCGAATGGTCGCCATGGTCAGCCCCTCGAAGTGGGAGAAGTCGAAACGCATGCGCTCGGCTCCAACCAAAGAACCTTTCTGGGTGACATGCTCGCCCAGAGCCTGACGCAGGGCAGCGTGCAGCAGGTGAGTCACGGAGTGGTTCAGGGCGATGGCCTGACGACGGTCAGCGTCTACCACGGCCTCAACCTCGGCCCCTTTCTCCAAGGTGCCCAGCTCCATGTAACCCTTGTGGATGATCGCCTTGCCCGCTTTTAGGGTGTCGGTTACGGCAAAGATGCCGTCGTCCACTTTCAGGGTACCGCTGTCGCCAATCTGGCCACCGGACTCGGCGTAGAAGGGGGTCTCTTCCAGCACGATGACTGCTTCGTCACCGGCGATAAGACCGCTCACCTCTTCCACACCCTTGTAGATGCCGACCACGCGAGTGCGCTCGCTCAGGGTCTTGTAACCGGTGAAGGGGGTCTCGAAGTCGAGCTTGAGCATCTCGTTGTAGTTCACGCCGAAGCTGGACGCTTCCTTGGCACGAGCACGCTGCTTCTCCATCTCGGCCTTGAAGCCCTCTTCATCGATGCCGATCTCGCGCTCGCGCACCACGTCGGCAGTCAGGTCAGCCGGGAAGCCGTAAGTGTCATAGAGCTTGAACACCACTTCGCCCGGAATAACCTTGGCATCGCCCAGGTTGGCCAGAGCATCTTCCAACAGCAGCAGACCGCGATCCAGCGTGCGGACGAACTGCTCCTCTTCGATGCGCAGCACGCGCTCGACCAGCGGCAGCTGGGCGATCAGCTCGGCAGCGACATCCTTCATCTGCACTGCCAGCTCGGCAGCCAGTTTGTAGAAGAAGACATCGGTAGCGCCCAACTTGCGACCGTGACGCACGGCGCGGCGGATGATGCGGCGCAGCACATAGCCACGGCCTTCGTTGGACGGCATCACGCCATCTGCCACCAGGAAGGCGCAAGAGCGGATGTGGTCAGCGATGACGCGCAGGGACTGGTTGCTCAGATCGGTGGTGCCGACAATCTCGGCCGCTTTCTTGATCAGCGCCTGGAAGATGTCGATTTCGTAGTTGGAGTGCACACCCTGCATGATGGCGGAGATCCGCTCCAGACCCATGCCGGTATCCACGGACGGACGGGGCAGCGGCTCCATAGTGCCGTCAGCCTGACGGTTGAACTGCATGAAGACCACGTTCCAGATCTCGATGAAACGGTCACCATCCTCTTCCGGTGAGCCGGGACGGCCACCCCAGATGTGATCGCCGTGGTCATAGAAGATCTCGGTGCAGGGACCGCACGGGCCGGTATCGCCCATCGCCCAGAAGTTGTCGGAAGCGTAAGGGGCACCCTTGTTGTCACCGATGCGCACGATGCGATCGGCCGGGACACCGACCTCTTTTTCCCAGATATCGAAAGCTTCATCGTCAGTCGCGTAGACGGTCACCAGCAGGCGATCTTTCGGCAGCTGCAGCACCTCGGTCAGGAAGCCCCATGCAAACTTGATGGCATCCTGTTTGAAGTAGTCACCGAAGCTGAAGTTGCCCAACATTTCGAAGAAGGTGTGGTGACGAGCGGTATAGCCGACGTTTTCCAGATCGTTGTGCTTACCACCGGCACGCACGCAACGCTGGGAAGTCGTCGCGCGATTGTAGGCACGCTTGTCTGCGCCAAGGAACACATCCTTGAACTGGTTCATACCCGCGTTGGTAAACAACAGGGTCGGGTCGTTATGCGGTACCAGCGAGCTGGAGGAGACAACCTGGTGCCCCTGGGAACGGAAATACTCGAGAAACGCAGCGCGAATCTCTGACGTGGACATATACATGGAAAATCCTGCTTGATTCGAATACGGACTTTTAACCGCATTAATGTAAGTTTTCTGCGGGGTAAAGTAAAACGGACAGGGCCGCCACGGGCGAAAAAGCGCACATAAACGGGCCAGAAAAGAGCGCCACTGCTCACAGTGGCTTTTTCCACCGTCGAGAGGCAAAAAAGCCGCGCACAAAGAGGGATGAGATGAACAAAAGACGGTTTTTTCGGAATTGCGCTCGCAACCTACTGAGCCGGCAGGAAAAACCTGCCACAAGGAGAGGTAAGACGACTGTTGCCACGCAGTGGCGTTACTCCTCCCGCTCCTGCAGGGCAGAGATAGCGTAACGTGCCTGATCCTGGGTAAAACCGCGCCCCAGCAGATATTTGAGCCACTTCATCCGCAGCTTGAAATCCGCCAGATCGGCCACCCGGGCGCGCCGTTCGAGCAGGGCAAACGCCAGTTCGAACCAGTCCAGCTCCGGCTGATCGAATGCGGCATCAATCTGCATATCGTCGAGTCCCTTGCGGCGCAGATCGAAGCGGATCTTGATGGGGCCATGCCCCTTGGCGGCACCGGCCCGTACTGCCATACCGCCGTAACGCTCGTCATTGACCCAGTTGTAACCGCGGCAGTAGTCGACCACCGCCTCGATCACCTCTTCATTGAAGCCCTGCTGGCGCAGGCGTCTAGCCAGCTCTGACTCGGCACTCTCGCGACGGGCCAGACTGCGCATGGCAAAGGCGCGAGCGGCGGTAAGCTGCTCGGCAAAGGTCGGCTCGGCAGGTTCGACCGGTTCGGTAACGGATTCATCAACCATCATAAATAACAAGGCCGGGTATCTACCCGGCCTTCCTTTGTTCCTTATTCGAACTCTTGTTCGCTTTCGGCATCGAACTCTTCTGCCTCAACCGGTGCAGCCTTGTCATCGACTGGCACGGCACCGGAGAGCAGCAGCTCGCGCAGGCGGGCTTCCACTTCGCCAGCCATCACCTTGTTCTCGGCGAACAGCTTCATCACGTTGGCCTTGCCCTGGCCGATCTTCTCGCCGTTGTAGCTGTACCAGGCGCCGGCCTTGTCGATCAGCTTGTGCTTGACACCGAGATCCACCAGCTCGCCCTCTTTGGAGATACCGGCACCGTAGAAGATCTGGAATTCAGCCTGCTTGAAGGGCGGGGCAACCTTGTTCTTGACCACTTTAACGCGGGTCTCGTTACCGACCACTTCGTCACCTTCCTTGATGGCGCCGATACGACGGATATCCAGACGCACTGAGGCGTAGAACTTGAGCGCGTTACCACCGGTAGTGGTCTCCGGGCTACCGAACATGACGCCGATCTTCATCCGGATCTGGTTGATGAAGATGCACAGGCAGTTGGCGTTCTTGATGTTGGCAGTCAGCTTGCGCAGCGCCTGGGACATCAGACGGGCCTGCAGACCAACGTGGGAGTCACCCATCTCCCCTTCGATTTCCGCTTTCGGCGTCAGGGCCGCCACGGAGTCGACGATGATGACGTCAACCGCGTTGGAGCGAACCAGCATGTCGCAGATCTCCAGCGCCTGTTCGCCGGTATCCGGCTGGGAGATCAGCAGGTCGTCGACGTTGACGCCCAGCTTGGCAGCATAGATAGGGTCGAGGGCGTGTTCCGCATCGACGAAGGCACAGGTTTTGCCCTTCTTCTGGGCTTCCGCGATCACCTGCAGGGTGAGGGTGGTTTTACCGGAAGATTCCGGGCCGTAGATCTCGACGATACGGCCACACGGCAGACCGCCAATGCCCAGCGCCACGTCCAGCGAGAGGGAACCGGTAGAGATGGCTTCGATATCCATGGTCTTGCTGTCGCCCAGACGCATGATGGAACCTTTGCCGAACTGCTTTTCAATCTGACCCAGCGCAGCCGCCAGTGCCTTCTGTTTGTTCTGATCCATGCCAATCTCCGCTGGAAATCGTGAGTAAGAAGTGAAGTTGGGCTAAGTATACTGTCTATTCATACAGTATCAAGCCCAATTTATCTGAGCAGGGCCAACAGACCCGACAAGGCCTGTCTCACCGCCTGCTGGCGTACCTGTCGGCGATCCCCGTCGAAGCGGGCGAGCAGGGAGTGGTGACGGCCGTTGCGGTCGGCCCAGGCGAACCAGACGGTGCCGACCGGCTTGCCTTCGGTGGCGCCGCCGGGGCCAGCGATGCCACTGATAGCAACACTGATGGAGGCAGACGAGTGCGCCAGCGCGCCGCGGGCCATCTCCAGCACCACCGCCTCGCTCACTGCACCGTGCTGTTCAAGGCTATCGCTGCTCACCCCCAGCATCTGCTGTTTGGCCTCGTTGGTGTAGGTGACAAAACCGCGATCGAACCAGCCGGAGCTACCCGCGATGTCGGTGATGGCGCTGGCCACCCCGCCGCCGGTACAGGATTCGGCGGTCGCCGCCAGCCAGCCCCGTTGACCGAGGGCCCGTCCCAGCTCGATGGCAAGGTGCTCTATCTCTGCATCCAGTTTCATCACGACTCCTTATGATCCGCTCAAGGGGCACATTATGCGATCCCGCTAGCGCCGCCCGCAACCACGGCAGACCGCCCTTGCCTGCCGCAATGTGAGGTGCCGCACCGGTGTCATGCCTTCAATAGTGCAGAACAACCGCGCCCGGAACACCCGCTCCCCCGGCGCGGCGCTTATGTGTAGAATGGCGCCATCAAGCTTAAGGCTCATCACCGCAGACCCGGGCCCGCAGAGGCCCCTTCTGGAATAGAACATGACCGCACAACACCAAGCTACTGGCGCTGCGCCAAGCGCCAATCTCAGCGCCCACACGCCCATGATGCAGCAGTATCTGACCCTCAAGGCCGAGAACCCGGAGATCCTGCTGTTCTACCGGATGGGCGACTTCTACGAGTTGTTCTATGACGATGCCCGCAAGGCCTCCCAGCTGCTCGATATCTCCCTGACCAAGCGTGGCCAGTCAGCTGGCAGCCCCATCCCGATGGCGGGTGTTCCCTATCATGCCATCGAGGGCTATCTGGCCAAGCTGGTGCAGCTCGGCGAATCGGCCGCCATCTGCGAACAGGTGGGGGATCCCGCCACCAGCAAGGGGCCGGTGGAGCGCAAGGT
>NZ_JAAKNE010000154.1:0-7993 GCF_049170755.1 Aeromonas sp. 604176 | reverse complement strand
ACTTCCAGCAGCAGCTCCTGGCAACGCTTGATGGATTTGATCTCTTCGCGCAGGGTGACGGCGAAGGCGTGGAACTCTTGACCCAGGGTCATCGGAACCGCATCTTGCAGCTGGGTACGGCCCATCTTCAGGATCTTCTTGAATTCTTCTGCTTTGGCATCAAAAGCGGCAATCAGTGCTTCCAGAGCATGCAGAGTCACGTCAGTGCTGTTGACCACAGCAACGCGGAAACCGGTCGGGTAAGCATCGTTGGTGGACTGGCACTTGTTGACGTGGTCGTTCGGGTTGATGACGTCGTAACGGCCTTTCTCCAGACCCATGATTTCCAAGGCGATGTTGGCCAGTACTTCGTTAGTGTTCATGTTGACGGAGGTGCCGGCGCCTCCCTGGTAAACGTCGACCGGGAACTGGTCGAAGCATTTGCCTGTGTTCAGCATCAGGTCGCAGGCTTCTACGATCTTGTCAGCAATTTCAGGACGGATGGTACCGAGCTCGCCGTTTGCCAGTGCAGCAGCTTTCTTGGTCAGCACCATACCGCGGACAAATTCCGGAACGTCAGAAATCTTCTGAGAGCTGATCTTGAAGTTCTCGACAGCGCGCAGGGTGTGCACACCGTAGTAGAGATCATTGGAAACTTCTTTGGTGCCCAGCAGGTCTTCTTCAATGCGGACGTTCTTGATGTCGCTCATTGTAATGCCTCAGAAATCAGATAAATGGAAAAATCCTCACCGAGTGGTCGCGAGTTCCTTGCGCACAGCTCATCCTGAAGCACCACACATCGAGTGGGGCGGTAGGGAGAGTGACCTCCCGAAAAACTAATCAATATACTACTCCAATTGAGGTATCGGTTATTAGAGGTGGATCACTAAATTTGCGACATTTTCAAATTACTTTGAGGAAAGTACACATATGTTATGAAGTTTTTATCGTGATGATTTTTATATATTTTTGTGACTTTTTGCTGGTTTTTTAGATTGCTGATGACGTAGGAGTCAGTTGACCAACTTGAAAAAGGGGGGACGGCCCCCATTTATTCAGGGCAGAAAGTGGTGATGACGGGGCGGCAAAATCGCCTCCGGCCATCGTTGGATGGGCGCCACTTTTTCTCAATTTACCGGTGCTGGAGTGGATATGGGCAAGTTGTTTTTGTTGTTGGTGGGTCTGGTTGTGCTGGAGCTCACCGTGATGATCGAGGTCGGCTCGGTAATCGGGGCGCTGCCGACTGTCGGCTTGCTCATACTGACTGCGGTATTGGGCTCCTCGCTGGTGCGCAGTGAAGGGATCAAGACCCTGTTCAGCGCCCAGCAAAAGATGCAGATGGGCGAGATGCCGGGCCGCGAGGTGATGGGGGGCATGATGCTGGCGTTGGCGGGCCTGCTGCTGATTATCCCGGGTTTCGTGACCGACATTTTCGGTGTGCTGTTGCTGCCACCCTGGCTGCGCAACAAACTGGCTGACAAGCTGATCGGCAGCAGCCAGTTCCGGATGCAGATGGGCGGTTTCCAGCGTACTCAATCGCCGTTTGGCAACGCACCGTCCGATGATCATCTGGGGAACGCCAAGCAGGGCGGCACCACCATCGAAGGCGAATTTGAGCGCAAAGAGTGAGCGTAAAGAGTAATCGACGAAACGAAAACCCGAGGTGAGTGACTGAATCAGGGTTTACCCTGATGGCACAACGCCTCGAAGCGGTGTCGGGCATACCACCATGCGAGGGTGCCCGCCGCCAGATTGGCCAGCAAGATCCCCAGATATATCCCCTGTTCTCCTCCCAGCTTTGCCCCCAGCCAGGCTCCTGGCAACAGAAAACCAAACAGCCTCAATCCGTTGAACAAAAACGAGATACTGGATGCTCGCACGCCATTGAGTGCCGAGGCCAGCAGCATCACCATGCCCTGAAAGCCGTAACCGATCGGCACCAGATGCAGATAGAGAATGATGAGGCGAATGACCTGCGGATGATCGCTGAACAGATTGGCGATGAGTGGCGCCAGTAGCCAGGTCAGGCCATAGATGGCGAGCTGGAACAGCAACGCAAACCTCATGCAGCTTTGCAGCGCAGCCTTGGCGCGGGCCGGATTGCCAGCGCCGCAGTTTTGCGAGATGAAAGGGGCCAGTACGGAGGCGAGGGCCATCATCACAATTAGCAACAGCGCCTCGACCCGCGATGCGGCGCCGTAAGCGGCTACCACCTCGGTACCCAGGCCAGCAAAGATCGTCATCAGCACCGCATTGGCCAAGGGGTTGAGCATATTGGTAAAAGAGGCGGGGACGGCGACATGGAGTAACGCCCGCCAGTGGGACAGCAACCGGGCCCGCGGCGAGAGGCGCCACAGCAGCAAGCCTTCCCGATGACGCAGGATATAGAGGCTGACCAGCATCGCCATCAACCAAGAGATAGAGGTGGCGATGGCGGCCCCGCGGATCCCCCACTCGGGAAAGGGGCCGATGCCGAAGATCAACAGAGGATCCAGTACTCCGTTGACCAACCCGGCTACGGCCATCACCAGACTGGGGGTTTTGGTATCGCCGGTCGCCCGGATGGCGGCATTGCCCACCATGGGCAGCACCAGCATGGGGACTGTGAGATACCAGATCAGCATGTAGTCATGGATGAGGGAGATAAGCTCGGCACTGGCCCCCAGCAGAGTAAACAGGGGTTTGATGGTGAGAGCGCCCCCCGCGGAGAGCAGGGCCACCATGAGCACCGCCAGAAACAGGCTGTCGGTGGCGAGATGGGCCGCCTCATCGTGTTTGCCCTGCCCTAGGGTATGACCGATCACCGCTGACAATCCGGCGCCCAATCCCATCGCCAGCGAGGTAACCACAAAAGTGACGGGAAAGGTAAAACTGATGGCGGCCAGAGCTTCGGTTCCCAGCATACCGATAAAAAAGGTATCGACCAGATTGAAGGCCAGAATGGCGATGATGCCGAAGATCATGGGGCCCGTCATCTGGCGCAGTACGACCGGAATAGGGGCAGTCAACATGGGGTTGGTGCGGGTCAAGGGCTCGTCTCTACAGCTGGCTTTGAAGGTTCTGGCATCGAAAACGGGCGGCTTGAACCGACCTTGCACCAGGGTGCAGACATGGCTGAACCATCGAAGATGTTTATAGTACGTGAAAAAATTTTTTTTGTATTTGCCCTTGAAGGGTTAGCAACTCTGCCCCACATCAGGGACATATCTAATTTGGCCTGGAACGGCCATTCCTCAAAGCAACAATGAGACTCATTTTGGGAGAGTTATCGATGAAAATTCGTCCACTGCACGACCGCGTCATCATCAAGCGCATCGAAGCTGAAGCCAAATCTGCCGGCGGTATCGTATTGACGGGTACCGCGGCCCAGAAGTCCACCCGTGGTGAAGTGCTTGCCGTGGGGACTGGTCGCATCCTGGATAATGGCGAAGTCAAAGCGCTGGCCGTGAAGGTTGGTGACAAGGTGATCTTCAACGAAGGCTACGGTGTGAAGACCGAGAAGCTGGATGGTCAGGATGTCCTGATCCTCTCCGAAACCGACATTCTGGCGATTGTCGAAGAGTAATCCATCCTCCTTTTTCCCCGAATTGATTTAAGGATTGAAGAAAAATGGCTGCTAAAGACGTTAAGTTTGGTAACGAAGCTCGCATCAAGATGCTGGAAGGCGTCAACATTCTGGCCGATGCCGTCAAGGTGACCTTGGGTCCGAAAGGCCGCAACGTGGTGCTGGACAAGTCCTTCGGCGCCCCGACCATCACTAAAGATGGTGTATCTGTTGCGCGCGAAATCGAGCTGGAAGACAAGTTCCAGAACATGGGCGCCCAGATGGTCAAGGAAGTGGCTTCCAAGGCGAACGATGCTGCGGGTGACGGTACCACTACTGCAACCGTTCTGGCTCAGGCCATCGTCAACGAAGGTCTGAAAGCCGTTGCCGCCGGTATGAACCCGATGGATCTGAAGCGCGGTATCGACAAGGCAGTGGTGGCTGCCGTTGCCGAGCTGCAGGCGCTGTCCCAGCCGTGTGCTGACAGCAATGCCATCGCTCAGGTGGGCACCATCTCCGCCAACTCCGACGAGAAAGTGGGCAAGCTGATTGCCGAAGCCATGGACAAAGTGGGTCGCGATGGCGTCATCACCGTTGAAGATGGTCAGGGTCTGGAAGATGAGCTGGCAGTTGTTGAAGGTATGCAGTTCGACCGCGGCTACCTGTCCCCCTACTTCATCAACAAGCAAGAGACCGGTTCCGTTGAACTGGACGACCCGTTCATCCTGCTGGTTGACAAGAAAGTCTCCAACATCCGCGAAATGCTGCCGGTGCTGGAAGGTGTTGCCAAAGCGGGCAAACCGCTGTTGATCGTTGCCGAAGACGTAGAAGGCGAAGCCCTGGCGACTCTGGTGGTCAACACCATGCGTGGTATCGTGAAAGTGGCAGCCGTCAAGGCGCCTGGCTTCGGTGACCGTCGCAAGGCCATGCTGCAGGATATCGCCGTACTGACTGGCGGTACCGTCATCTCTGAAGAAGTTGGCATGGAGCTGGAAAAAGCGACGCTGGAAGATCTGGGTCGTGCCAAGCGCATCGTCATCACCAAAGAGAACACCACCATCATCGATGGCGTGGGCGATGCCGGTGTGATCGAAGGTCGTGTTGCCCAGATCCGTCAGCAGATCGAAGAGACCTCTTCCGACTACGACCGTGAGAAGCTGCAAGAGCGCGTAGCCAAGCTGGCTGGCGGTGTTGCCGTGATCAAGGTTGGCGCAGCCACCGAAGTCGAGATGAAAGAGAAAAAAGCCCGTGTGGAAGATGCCCTGCACGCTACCCGCGCCGCCGTTGAAGAAGGCGTGGTTGCCGGTGGTGGTGTTGCTCTGGTTCGCGTTGCTGCCAAACTGGCTGGTCTGCGCGGTGACAACGAAGACCAGAACGTCGGTATCAAGGTTGCCCTGCGCGCCATGGAAGCCCCACTGCGTCAAATCGTCATCAACGCCGGTGAAGAAGCCTCCGTCATCGCCAACGCGGTGAAGAATGGTGAAGGCAACTTCGGTTACAACGCTTACACCGAGCAGTATGGCGACATGCTGACCATGGGTATCCTGGATCCGACCAAGGTCACCCGCTCTGCCCTGCAGTTCGCCTCTTCTATCGCCGGCCTGATGATCACCACCGAGTGCATGGTGACCGAGCTGCCGAAGAAAGATGCTCCAGCCATGCCTGATATGGGTGGCATGGGTGGCATGGGCATGATGTAATCATCATCCCGGCTCTGTTTGAGAAACGGCTCGCCTTGGCGGGCCGTTTTTTTATATCTGACTAAACTGAGTCTGTTGATAGCAGAAAAGTGTAAGGGGGAAAGATGAAGGTGCTTGGATGGATAACTCTGCTGTTTGCATTGATTGCCATGCCGCTTGTGGCTGCCGAGGCCCTCAAGGGGCCTGTGATCTTGAAAGTAAGCGGCAATATCAGCTCCCCAGATGAGGTGGACGGCAAAGTGCTTTTTGACTTGGCCACGCTGCAGGCGTTGCCGCAATATGAGATAGTCACCAGCAACCCTTGGGTTGATAAACCTCACAAGTACAGAGGGCCCAAGGTAGCGGACGTGCTGGCCGCAGTGGGGGCTAATGGCAAGAGCATAACCTTGACAGCATTGAACAGTTTTCAGATCCGCATCAATTGGGACAAAGTTGCCAAGTATAACCCTATTCTTGCTTGGGAAGATGACGGGGTAGCCATGAGGGTCCGTGACAAGGGGCCGCTCTGGTTTATGTTGCCGCTTGATCAATATCCGGAGCTGAAGCGCTCTGAATATACCGACATGATGATTTGGCAGCTGGACCTGATAGATATTCAACACTGATAAAAGAGTCACGGGAGCACGGGGTGAAAGGAAAGACCAGGGCGTGGGCACTGCTCGTCATTCTGTATGTATCCATTCTGTCGTTTACCGGGAGCACCCTTTATTGTCTGGTTCAGCTCCAGAATGCGACCAGAGCGATGGAGAAATATACCTATGATGTCTCCTGGGCGCTGATGCAGCTGCAGCTCGAGTTGGGGCGTTTCCTCAGTGCTGTAGAGGTCTACCATTATGGTGGAATAGAGCACAATGACCTGATGTTGCGCTATGACATTCTTTGGAGCAGAACCCCCATCCTGTTGAGCGGTCAGTTGCGTAAAAGCATGCAGGATAAGCAGAAAACCTTGCGCTTGGTGCAACTGATTGAAAACAACATTCGCGATATAGAGCCTGTCATTACCAAGCTGCAGAGCGGAGACTCTGTCTACCAGCAAATAATGATGCGCCTAGCCCCCTTGCAGGAGCCTTTATCCTATGCACTAGCTTCCGTTATGCAGAAGAACATCAACATCTACTCAGAGAATGATCGCCATTTTGGTCAATTGCGTAATGCTCTGCTGTTGATGGTGTCGGGGTTGGTTATCTCGGTTTTACTCCTTAGCTTGCTTCTTGTATATGAAGCTCGACGTCACTTTAGGGCAGCAAGGCGTGACCCGTTGACGGGTCTCTCCAATCGGGTGGCATTGCTGGAACGGATGGAGCTCTGTGCCACTCAGGAGGTACCTTTCGGATTGGTATTGGTCGATATCAACGACTTCAGAGATATCAACAGCAAGTTTGGTTATGATGCGGGCGATTTTTTGCTCAGTGAATTGGCCAGACGGATCAGATTGCTCTGTGAAGAAGGGGAGTGGAGTGGTCGGTTGGGTGGCGATCAATTTGCCATTATCCAGCGTGGTAGCAGCGATCTGCGTCAGGTCAGGGAGCTGGTAGCGCGACTGCTGCACGTTCTGAAGCAAGATATCGTCTATGATAACTATCCCTTCCGGCTCGAGGTGGGGATCGGGATTGCCTTCTATCCGATGGACAGCGATAAAACACAGGAGTTATTGAGTCGTGCGGAACAGGCTCTGTTCCATAGCCGCAAGACCCATGTCCCCTATGTGATTTACGATAACTCCTTGCTCAACGAGACGGCGCGGCGCAAGCATTTGGCCTCGGACATGATCATGGCGCTGGAACACAATGCGTTGGAACTCTATTACCAACCCATCGTCAATCTCGAGAGTGGCCGTTGTGAAGCTGTCGAAGCACTGCTGCGCTGGCGGCATCCGGAGCTGGGCTTTATTCCGCCAAACGAAGTGATCATGGTGGCTGAGGAGTTCCAGCTTGCCGAGCGTCTGGGCGGCTGGGTGTTGAACACCGCTTGCGAGCAGCTTTATCAGTGGCATCAGTTGGGTATGGTCGACCTGCAGATGTGCGTGAATATCTCGCCGGGCATGTACCAGCGCAATTTGCTCAAACTGGTGGCCAAGGCATTGATGGAGAACCACCTGCCAGCCAGCAGTCTGGTTTTGGAGGTCACTGAAGATACCACCATGCGCGAAGTGAAGAATTCGCTGCAACTGATGCAGGATCTCAATCAGCAGGGTGTGTTGTTGGCATTAGACGATTTTGGGACTGGTTATTCATCTTTGAGTTATCTGCAAAAGCTACCTGTGAGCAAGGTGAAGATTGACCGCTCCTTCATACAGGGCATTGATACTTCCATGGAGGCATCCGAGCTGGTCGCCAATATTTGCCGGATGGGGTCCATGCTGGGCAAGAGTCTGGTGTGTGAAGGGATTGAGACACAGGCCCAGTTGGATGTGCTGCGATCCCTGACCGATATCCACTTATATGGACAGGGCTATCTGTTCAGCCGGCCAGAACAGGCGGAGAAAATCTATCAAACCTTGCTGGAGATGGAGGAGCTTTGGCTGGCGCGTCAACAATCGGAAATGGCTTATATGAGTTGAGAAGAGGCTTGCCTGTCATCTGGCTCCATAATGTGTGATTTAGCTCGAATTTTCTTCTTGTTGTTTGTTGTTTGAACGGTTGTGCGGTTTTATCAAAAAAATATGCAAATTACCCTTGCCAGAAAGAATCGGCTCCCTATAATGCGCCTCCATCGACAGGGCAAGCGGCAACGCAAACAACCTCGTCGATAACCTCGAAAAGCCTTTGAA
>NZ_JAAKNE010000153.1:0-8017 GCF_049170755.1 Aeromonas sp. 604176 | reverse complement strand
GTCAAGGCCATCGCCGCCATCCCCGAGCTCTATGAGCTCAACATCGGCCACGCCATCATCGGCCGCGCCGCCTTCGATGGTTTGGCCAAAGCCGTGAGCGACATGCGCCTGCTGATGCAGGAAGCCCGTCAGGGGATCTGAGTTGCAAAATAGGCCCGCGGCCTGAGACCGGCCGCTAGAAATAACAAGGGACGCCACGGCGTCCTTTGTTATTTCAGGTGTTGTTCAAGTGAGGGCAATGGGTTGGCGGCTATAGAGCTGTAATAACCCAGCACAATCGGCTATAAGCAGTTGATGTCAAAAGGGTTACACTGGTTGACTCTGTGAGTTGGACGAGATTGTTATGGATCACCCCCTGCACCACCCCGATATCACCGAACTTGAACCTGTCGCCCGCGCGGCGGGGGCGGCCATCATGGCCATCTACAGCCAGCCCTTCGCGGTGGAGTACAAGAGCGACGAGAGCCCGCTTACCGCTGCCGACAAGGGGGCTCATGAGGTGATCGTTCAGGGGTTGGCACGGCTGACTCCTAATATTCCTGTGTTGTCGGAGGAGTCGGGGCCCGAGGTGATGGCGGCGCGCCACGGCTGGTCACGCTACTGGCTGGTGGATCCCCTCGATGGCACCAAGGAGTTTGTCTCCCGCAACGGCGAGTTCACCGTCAATATCGCGCTGATTGAAGAGGGGGCGCCGCGCTGGGGGCTGGTCTATGCCCCAGTGCTGGACAAGCTCTGGTATGGCGGAAAGGGTCTCGGTGCCTGGCGCATCGCCGATGGCAAGCGCGAGCCTATCCAGACCCGGCCTCATCGTGAAGGCGAGGCGTGGCGAGTGGTGGGCAGTCGCAACCACCTGTCGCAGGAGACCCTCGATTTCTTGGCTCCTTTTGGCGAGATCGAGCTGGTCTCGATGGGCAGCTCCCTCAAGTTCTGCATCATTGCCGAGGGGGGCGCCGAGCTCTATCCGCGCCTTGCTCCTACTTGCGAGTGGGATACCGGTGCGGCGCAGGCGGTGCTGGAGGGGGCGGGCGGCAGCGTCACCCGACTCGATGGCTCACCCCTTGCCTACAACAAGCCCGATATCCTCAATCCCTGGTTTGTCGCCAGAGCGTGACCTTGTTGGTGCGCTGAGCATCGCGCAATAAAAAGAGGCCGGAGCGGGTTGTACATCCGTTCCTGCCTCTTTGTATTTGACGCAGTTTTAAAAGACTTTCTTGAACGGCTTGATGGTCACTTTGGCATAGACGCCAGCTGCCACATAGGGATCGGCATCGGCCCAGGCTTGGGCATCCGCCTGCGAGGCAAACTCGGCGATGACGGTGCTGCCGGTAAAGCCTGCATCGGCCGGATCCTCGGCATCGATGGCCGGGTTGGGGCCGGCGGTCAGCAGCCGACCTTCATCCTGCAGGGCTTGCAGGCGAGCCAGATGGGCAGGGCGAACTTGCTTGCGCAGTGGCAGGCTATCGGGGACATCTTCGGAGTAGATGAGATACCACATGAGACAATCCTTTTCTGATGAGGGTTACTTTTTGAGTTCGTCTTTTTGCTGGGACAACTGCTCGGCAGGGATGTGGCGGTAGAGGTAGACGCCGCTCAGCAGGGTAAAGACCAGCGTCATCCCCAGCAGGCCGAACACCTTGAAGTTGACCCACATCTCTTGCGGCATGTTGAATGCCACATAGAGGTTGAGCAGGCCACAGACGGTAAAGAAGCCGACCCAGCCGAGATTGACCTTGTCCCAGACTGCATCGGGTGCCTGCAGTTCCTTGGCCAACATCTGTTTGATCAGATTCTTGCCAAAGCCGTAGCGGCTGATGAGCAGACCCAGTGCGAACAGCACGTTGATGACAGTCACTTTCCACTTGATGAAGGTGTCATCGTGGAAGAAGACGGTGAGGCCGCCGAAGAAGCCGACCAGCAGGAAGGTAAAGAGCTGCATCTTCTCGACTTTGCGATAGCGGATCCAGCTATAGGCGAGCTGCAGACCGGTGACCACCACCAGTGCGCCGGTAGCCATGTAGATGTCGTAGAACTTGTAGACCGCGAAGAAAACGATAAGTGGAATAAATTCAATAAATTGCTTCATGTCTGGCGCCTAGTCCTCAAAGATGGCCTGCAAATTTCGCCCAGTCTACCTGCATGGCGGACAACGGCAAATGAATAAGACCGCTCATTTTTACGCCGGTTCCGTGCCGTCGCCAAACAGTTGGCGTGCAATGGATATCCCCAGTCGCTGCTGATCGGCCAGCAGGTCGCGGATATGGCGCTCTTCAATCAGAGGGTTGAGCAGCACGGCGCGCAGCAGGGTGAGCGGTTGGGCACCGTAGCGTACCACCGCTCGTTGGGTGCGGGAGACAAAGCTGTGCCCCTCGGCCCGCTGGGCTTTTTGCAGGGACACGTTGAAGTCGTTGATCTGCGCATTGGCCGTCTCATCCAGCACCTTGCCCTGCAGATGGGGCGGGATGCAGCGATAGGAGAGCAGGTTCATCACCGGAGCAGACATCAACTCGAAGGCGGGGTCGCTTTCGATGAGCTCGGCCATCAGTCTGGCTCGGTCGTAGTTGGCTTCGATAAGCTCGGCATAGCCTTGCTGGCCGAAGAGCTGGAAGGCGGCATCCAGATAGAGGGCGTTGGCCGGGCGGGTGCCCTCCAGGGTAAAGCGACCCTGATCGAACGAGGTGGCGCGAATGGCATAGGGCGCCTCCCGCTTGACCGCCATCATCAGGTCGGGCTGGCGGCAGAGCAGCATGCCGGTACCGAGCGGCACCAGAAGTTGCTTGTGACCATCCAGGGTGACGGTGTCGGCCTGCTCTATTCCGGCTAGCAGACCTTGATAGCGGGGGGAGAAGAGGGTCGGGCCACCCCAGGCAGCATCCACGTGGAAGTGGATCTGCTCTCGTTCGGCGATGGCGGCCAGCTCAGGCAGGGGATCGATGGAGCCAAAGTCGGTACTGCCTGCCACGCCGACCAATGCCAGTACTTTCAATTTCTGCTCTTTGCACTGGATCAGCGCCTGTTCCAGCGCAGCCAGACTGAGCCGGTTCTGCTCGTCGGTCTCGAGGCGCCAGACGCTGCGGGCGCCCAGTCCCAGCAGATCCATCCCCTTGTCGAAGGAGTAGTGCATCAGCCGGGAGCCCAGAATGACTGCACCGCGATAGCCTTGCTCATAGAGCGCGAACAGGTTGTCGCCGCAGGCGCGGTTGCGGGCCAGCCAGAGAGCTGTGACGTTGGCGATGGTGCCGCCGCTGGTCATGACGCCGAGGGCGGCATCCTTGGCATGCATCTGCTCGCCGTAGAAGGCATCGTCCCTGCCATAGATGAGGCGGTGCAGCTTGGCCAGCACCTCCCGCTCCAGAAAGCTGAGCAGGCGGGAGGACTCCATCTTCATCGGATTCTGGTTGAGCATCACCAGCAGGCGCGACAGCTCGGCGGTATAGGCCGGCAGGGGCGCCGTCATGTGGCCCATGTAGCGTGGCGAGGTGAGGTGCGAGGCGCCGGGTACCAGAGTAGCCAGCCGCGCCAGATACTCCTCGATAGGTTGGCCGACTGCAGGCATGCGGGATTGATCGAGCTGGTGGGTGAACAGGTCGCGCTGATAGGGGGCCTGACTGTCGTCGGAGTGGTGGAAGCTCTCCAGCAAGGTGTTCATCGCCTCGCCAAAGGCGGGATCCGCTTGTGCAAACAACTCAGTCAACTTCATCAGGTTCTCCAGACCAGGTCACCGGGTTAGGTGTCTATGCCGCTTGTCTCGGGCATCGGCGGCAGAGCATACACCAAAGGGGGGCGGGTGACAGCCACCCCATTTTTTAAGCGAACACTTGTACTCCGAAATGGTGCTGGGTAGAGTGAGCCACAGTTATTGTGGAGTCGATGTTATGAGTGGTGTGATGGATTACTCCCCCCGGGAGGAGCTGGCAAACCGGCTGAGTCACGGTGCGGGATTGTTGCTGGGGATTGTCGGGCTGGTGCTGTTGCTCATCAAGGGATGGGGACAGGGTACGCAGGCGCTGGTGAGCTACAGCCTCTATGGCGGCAGTTTGGTATTGCTCTATCTCGCCTCGACCCTCTATCACAGCATGGCTGAAGGGCGTGCCAGACGCTGGTGCAAGGTGTTTGATCACTGTGCCATCTATCTGCTGATTGCCGGCACCTATACCCCCTTTCTGCTGGTGGCGCTCGATACGCCGTTGGCGAAGGGGTTGATGGTGGTGATCTGGGCCCTGGCGCTGGCCGGGGTGGTGTTCAAGCTGGTGTTTATCAACCGCTTCAAGAAGTTGTCGCTCTTTACCTACCTGATGTTGGGCTGGCTGTCGCTGGTGGTCATCTACCAGCTCTATATCCATCTGGCCGGTGAGGGGTTGTTGCTGCTCGGGCTTGGCGGCCTTATCTACAGCC
Source organism: Aeromonas sp. 604176 (assembly GCF_049170755.1). NCBI lineage: Bacteria > Pseudomonadati > Pseudomonadota > Gammaproteobacteria > Aeromonadales > Aeromonadaceae > Aeromonas > Aeromonas sp. 604176. The sequence goes on along the minus strand of NZ_JAAKNE010000153.1, from coordinate 3,625 downwards.
TCGGGGTCATCTTCTATGTGGCCAAGCAGCTCCCCTATAACCACGCCATCTGGCATCTCTTTGTGCTGGGTGGCAGCGTTTGTCACTTTATGGCCATTTACGGCTACGTCGCCTAACGTCTTGTAACTAGCCCTTAATTGGTATTTTTGGCGCGTAAAAGGATAAATTCGTGCGGTATCACACAGTTGGCATCAGCGTTTGCTGACAAGCTAGGGCCAGTTCAATTCGCAAAGGATGCACGAAATGAGTGAAATCGCGCTTTCCATCAGCATGTTGTCGCTGGTGGCAGTGCTGGGACTCTGGCTTGGAAACTGGCGAGTCTATGGCGTTGGGTTAGGGATCGGTGGGGTGCTGTTCGGCGGCATCATAGTGGGTCACTTTGCCGGGGTGTCAGAGCTGGCGCTCGATGAGCAAACACTCCATTTTATTCAAGAGTTTGGCCTGATCCTGTTTGTCTATACCATCGGCATTCAGGTCGGCCCCGGTTTTTTCTCGTCATTGCGCAGCTCCGGACTCAAGCTCAATGCCTTTGCTGCTTTGCTGGTTATCCTGGGGTGCATCGTTGCGGCGGCACTTCATCAACTGTTTGATGTGCCGCTACCGGTGATCCTCGGGGTCTTCTCCGGTGCCGTGACCAATACCCCATCTCTTGGTGCGGGTCAGCAGATCCTGGCGGAGCTGGGAGCTCCCCATGGTTCAACCGGGCTGATGGGGATGGGATACGCAGTGGCCTATCCATTCGGCATCTGCGGCATTTTGCTCACCATGTGGCTGGTCAGGGTCTTCTTTCGCATCAAGATCGACGATGAAGCTGCCCAGTTCGAGTTGCAGACAGGTAAAACCAAGGAGAGCTTGCAGACCATCAACATCGCGGTACGCAACCCCAACATGCATGGCTTGATGCTGAGCGAGATCCCGAGTCTCGACGAGTCTGATGTCATCTGCTCACGCCTCAAGCGTGGCGACGAGCTGATGGTGCCGCGCCCTGATTCCCGTATCGAGCTGGGCGACCTGCTGCACCTAGTTGGTGAGCGCCATGCACTGCACAAGGTGTTGCTGGTGCTGGGTGAAGAGGTCGACACTTCCCTATCGACTCGCGGTACCGACCTGAGGGTGGAGCGGGTCGTGGTGACCAACGAGCAGGTGCTGGGCAAGAAGATCCGCGATCTTGACATCAAACAGCGCTATGACGTGGTGATCTCGCGCCTCAACCGGGCCGGTATCGAGCTGGTACCGACCAGCCAGACCAGTCTGCAGTTTGGTGACATCCTCAACCTGGTAGGTCGTCTCGATGCCATCGAGGCCGTGACCAATGTGGTCGGCAACGTGCAGCAAAAACTGCAACAGGTGCAGATGTTGCCGGTATTTATCGGGATTGGCCTCGGCGTATTGCTCGGCTCCATCCCCTTCTACCTGCCCGGATTCCCGGCCGCTCTCAAATTGGGTCTGGCGGGGGGGCCGCTGGTGGTGGCGCTGATCCTGTCGCGGATCGGCAGCATCGGCAAGCTCTACTGGTTCATGCCCCCCAGCGCCAACCTCGCGCTGCGGGAGATCGGGATCGTGCTGTTTCTGGCGGTGGTTGGCTTCAAGTCAGGGGCCGGCTTTGTTGATACCCTGATCAACGGTGATGGCCCCTCCTGGATGCTATATGGGGCAGCGATTACCCTGATCCCCTTGCTGGTGGTCGGGGTGCTGGCGCGTCTCTATGGCAAGATGAACTATCTCACCCTCTGTGGCTTGCTGGCTGGCTCCATGACGGATCCTCCCGCATTGGCCTTTGCCAACGCCATGCACCCGACCAGTGGTGCCAGTGCGCTCTCCTATGCCACTGTCTACCCGCTGGTGATGTTCTTGCGGATCATCTCGCCGCAACTGCTGGCCATCATCCTCTGGGCCGGTGCATAGGGTTAATTCTGACAGGAGCATGCCTTGTCATGCTCCTGTCATGATAATGTAATGTATTGATAATTTTAGTTTTTATTTTTCGGTAATCCCCTCGTCACCCTTCTGTCTGGCTGAACGGTCCAGCCTCAAATCAGTCTATTCTTTCGAATTTTCGAACTGGTTATTTGCTCTCTCTCTGTGCAGAGTAGGCTGTGGCTTTTTGCATGCAAATCAGGATTCAGGAGAGAACATGATTACCAATTCCGTTACTCTGGAACAGGGCGTAACCGTCACCCAGCTCAAAGGTCAAGTTTATCAGGTGGCTGCAGATGGTAGCCGCAAGTTGCTGGTGGAAGGGGATGTGCTGCCGAAAGGGGCGGTGATCATGTCGCCGGATGGCGCCAGTTTCATGGGCGGCGGACAGTCTTTCAATGTGCAACCTGCCAGCGAGCAGAGTGAGCCTGCCGAAGAGGAAGCTGCTCCCCAGCTGGCGCAAAACAGTGCCGCAGGCACACCCGATGATATCAGTGCCCTGCAAGAAGCCATTTTGGGTGGCGCTGACCCGACCCAGGCCTTTGAAGCCTCCGCCGCAGGCGGTGCACCTGCTGCCGGTGGTGGCGGGGTTGGTGGTGTCGCCGGAGCCAGTGGCAACGGCGGTTTTGTCACCATCGACCGTACCGGCTCCGCAACCATTGCCGAAGCGACCTTCGATACCACCTACAACACCAATGGCGAGCCACCGCTGGATGCTGCAGGAGAAGATGAGGTATTTGACCTTACGCCTCCAACCATCTCCGTGGTAGCGCCAGACAATACCAATGACACCACTCCGACCCTGACCGGAACCACGGATGCGCCTGCTGGCAGCACGGTGACCCTGGTGGTGACCGATGCCAACGGCAATCAGCAGACCCTGACCACTATTGTCACACCTAATGGCACCTTCACCGTGGATGTCGCCACACCGCTGGCCGAAGGGGGCTATCAGGTGACGGCTTCCGTGACCGATCCGGCCGGCAACACCGGCACCGCGACCGATGATGGCAGTGTGGATGTAACCGCTCCGGTGATTACTGTTGATGCACCTGACAATACCAATGACACCACCCCGACCATTACGGGCACTACGGATGCACCTGCTGGCAGCACGGTCACTCTGGTCGTGACCGATGCCAATGGCACTCAACAAACGTTGACCGCCATCGTGCAACCGGGTGGTGGTTACAGCGTAGATGTCACTACTCCGCTGGCGGAAGGCAGCTATAAGGTGACGGCCAGCATCACCGATCCGTCTGGCAACACAGGTACCGCTACCGACGATGGCAGTGTTGATAGCAAGGCCCCTGACCTGGCCATCACCCTGGATGCCGACATCACCGCCGACGACGTCATCAACGCCGCTGAAGCGGGTCAGCAGATCCCGGTCAGCGGCACCGTGACGGGCGAGTTCAAGGTAGGGGACACCGTCACCCTGACCGTCAACAACACCGAATACACCGGCAAAGTGGCTGCCGATGGCCGCTTCACCATCCTGGTGGCGGGCAGCGATCTGGCGGCCGATGGCGACCGCACCATCGATGCCAGCGTGACCAGCACCGACGTGGCGGGCAACAGCGCCACCGCGACCGACAGCGAAGGTTATGAAGTGGATACTGACCTGCCGAGCATCGACCTGGCGGCGATTGGCGATGGCAACCTGTCGGTGGCGGAAGCCAAGGCGGTCGAGCTCAAGGGCGAGACT
>NZ_JAAKNE010000152.1:0-8089 GCF_049170755.1 Aeromonas sp. 604176 | reverse complement strand
CTGACCAAGAACTACGGCGTCATCTATCTGGGCTTTGGTCTGGGCAGCATCATCGGCTCCATCGTGGCCTCCCTGTTTGGCGGCTTTATGGCGACCTTCCACCTGATCCTGGTGTTGCTGGTGGTGGCGCTGGTGCTCTCCCTCACCATTCGCCTGCCGGCACCGGTAGCGGTAGAGCGGGCCTGATAAGTCTCCCTGCCACAGCAAGCAAAAATAGAGACCCGGGCCATGCCCGGGTCTTTGCATTTCCGATGCTCGATCAGCGTGGCGCCAGTCCCAGCAGCTGGCGGGCCTGACGGCAGCTCTCTTCCACCGTTGACCACTCATCACCGGTTACCGTGATATGGCCCATCTTGCGGCCGGGGCGGGGTTCGCCCTTGCCATAGAGGTGCAGATGCAGGCCGGGCAGCGTCAGCAGGGCGGCCCAGTCTGGCGTGCCGTTTTGCCAGAGATCCCCCAGCAGGTTGATTAACAGGGCGGGGCGCACGGCGATCTGCTCTGGCAGCGGCAGATCGCACAGGGCGCGCACCTGCAACTCGAACTGACTGTATGCAGCGTTGTCGAGGCTGGGGTGACCCGAGTTGTGGGGGCGGGGCGCCAGCTCGTTGACCAACAGGCGGCCTTCCACCAGAAAGAACTCCACCGTCAGCACCCCGACGTAATCGAGGGCTGCGATCAGCCGCTCAGCGATTCCTTTGGCTTCGCTCTCCAGCACAGGCATATTGGCCGGGGAGCGAGTCTGATCGAGGATGCCGCCGCGGTGCCAGTTCTGTACCAGCGGCAGGGCGCTGATGGCACCATTCGGACTGCGCGCCAGGGTCAGGGCAAACTCCCCCTCCAGTGCCAGCCGTTTTTCCAGCACGCAGGGCACGCCACTGGCTGCCAGCGCGCTCGCCAGCTCATCCAGATTGCTCACCTGCCACTGTCCCTTGCCGTCGTACCCTTCGCGGGCCGTCTTGAGAATGGCGGGCAAGAGTTCGCTGGCCTCTGCGGGGATAGGCTCTTCCGGCAGTAGCGCCAGATAGGGTGCGACCCGGATGTTGGCTCCGCGCAGAAAGGCTTTCTCTTCACGGCGATCCTGACAGATGCGCACCGCGCTGGCGCCCGGGCGTACCGGCTTTTGTTTTTCGAGCAGTGCCAGGGTGGCGGCGGGCACATTTTCGAACTCGCAGCTGATGGCCTCGCAGCGGCTGGCCAGTTCGTGCAGGGCTGCGGTGTCGTCATAGGGGGCGACAATATGGTGATCGGCTGCGGCCCCGGCGATGCTGGCCGGATCGGGATCCAGCACCACTACCTTGTAGCCGAGGCGGTGGGCGGCCATCACAAAGTAGCGGCCAAGCTGGCCGCCCCCCAGCATGCCGAGGGTGGCGGGTGGCAGGATCATGTCGGTTCCTCCAGCGTGAGGGCCAGCACCCGGTCGCGCTCGCGGGTGCGGGAGTCGTCGAGCTGCTGCCGGTAGCGGGGGGCGTCGTCGTCTTGTGCGACCGAGAGCAGGGAGACGGCGAACAGAGCGGCGTTGGCCGCTCCCGCTTCGCCGATGGCGAAGGTGGCGACCGGTACCCCCTTGGGCATCTGCACGATGGAGAGTAGCGAGTCCATCCCCTTGAGATGTCGGGAGGGGATGGGCACCCCCAGCACCGGCAATGTGGTCTTGGCGGCGACCATACCCGGCAGGTGAGCGGCGCCACCGGCTCCGGCGATGATGGCGCGCAGGCCGCGCTCGCGGGCAGTGGCGGCATACTCGAACAGCAGATCCGGGGTGCGATGGGCCGAGACTACCTGTGCCTCGTAGGGCACGCCGTGCTCCTTGAGGATGCGGGCGGCAGCCTGCAGCACGGGCCAGTCGGAGTCGGAGCCCATTACCAGGCCGATCAGGGGAGGGGTGTTCATCTTTTCTGGTTCCTTGCTGTTAAACGTTTGCTTTTGGTGGGCAAAAAGAGCCGGCAAGCCGGCTCAGAATTTCTCGGGTCGCACGATTTCGACCGGTTGCAGAAAGGCGATCATGGCGTAATCGGGGTAGTAGCGACTCTGCAGGTGGGCCAGCAGCCGCTCCGCCTGCTCCCGGCTGCAGATGGCCTCCAGCCGGATGTTGCCGCTCTCGCTCCAGCTGGCGTTGCGCTCACCATGATCGCCACGACCGCGGGCATCGGTGATGGTGTAGCCGCGCAACCCCTCGCGGGTGAGGGTGCGCAGCAGGGTCGGCTCCAGATTGGCTTCCGTGATGACGGTCAGCAGGGTGCGGGTCTCGGTCTGCATGTGGCTACTCCGTGAAGTGGCGGGCCCAGCTGTGGTAGAGCGGGATCCCCAGCATGATGTTGAACGGGAAGGTGACCCCCAGCACGGCGCTGAGGGACAGCCCCGGATTGGCCTGAGGCACGGCGATGCGCATGGTGGCCGGCACGGCAATATAGGAGGCGCTGGCCGCCAGGGTGGCCAGCAGGGTCAGGCCGCCGAGAGAGAGGCCCATCAGCTGGCCAGCAGCCAATCCCAGCCCCGCCGAGGCGAGCGGCATCAACAGGGCGAAACCGAGTAGGAACAGGCCGTGGCGGCGCAGATCCTGACACTGACGGGCGACGATGAGGCCCATCTCCAGCAGGAACAGCGCCAGCGCACCCTTGAACAGGTCGACAAACAGCGGTTTGAGCGGGGCAATCCCGTCCGGCCCGGCCAGATAGCCGATGGCCATGCCGCCGAGCAGCAGGGTTACCCCTTTGCCGAGGAAGGTCTCGTGGGCCAGCATGCGCCAGCGGGTCTCGCGGCTGATGCCCCGGGCCAGCACTATGCCCACCAGAATGGCGGGGATCTCCATCACTGCCAGGAAGATGGAGAGCTGGGATTCAAAGCTGATGCCCCGCTCGGTGAGCCAGTTCACCCCGACCGCAAAGGTGGCGACGCTGACCGAACCATAGTGGGCGGCGGTGGCAGCGGCATCGACCCGGTTCATCTTGAGGCGCAGCACGGCAAAGCCGAGCAGGGTCTGCACCACGCCGAGCAGGATCACCAGCGCCAGTTGTGGCAGCAGAGGTTGCAGGGATTGCTGGGCCAGACCGACGCCGCCCTTGAGGCCGATGGCCAGCAGCAGAAAGAGGGAGAGGGTGTCGTAGAGGGCAGGAGGCAGTTTGAGCTCGGAGCGCACCAGACCGGCCAGCAGACCAAACAGAAAGAAGAGTACAACAACGTCCAGCATGATGGTTCGTAGGGCAGTTCAGATAATGGTTGCATGCTAGAGCCCGCAATGTTTCGATAAAATCAGATTCTCGCTGATGGTTGTTCGGTAAAAACTGATAGGGAACGGCATGCTCAACTACAAACAGCTCTACTACTTCTGGCATGTGGCGCGCAGTGGCAGCGTGACGCAGGCCGCCGAACAGCTGCATCTCACGCCGCAGACCATCAGCGGTCAGGTTGCAGAGCTGGAGCAGTCCCTCGGGGTGGCGCTGTTCAACCGGGTGGGGCGGCGTCTGGTGCTGACCGCCGCCGGACGGCAGGCGCAGGAGCAGGCGGGGGCCATTTTCTCGCTCGGTGCCGAGCTGGAGCACACCCTGCGCCACGCCAGTCAGGAGCTGACCATGCAGGTGGGGATCGCCGATTCGGTACCCCGCACTCTGGCGTTCGAGCTGCTGGCCCCCGCCATGGCGCTGGCGACTCCGTTGCGGCTGGTGTGTCACGAGGAGCGGGCCGAGCAGCTGTTCAGCGAACTGGCCCGCCACAAGCTCGACATGGTGCTGATCGATCGCCCGCTCCCTCCCGACAGCGGCGTGCGTGGCTATAACCACGAGCTTGGGCGCAGCCCGCTGGCGCTGTTTGCCAGTCCCGAGTTGGCGGCGCGGGCGCGGGATGGCTTTCCCGCCTCGTTGGAGGGGTTGCCGCTGCTCATCCCCGGAGAGAAATCGGCTACCCACGATCGGCTGCTGGCCTGGTATCGCCAGCAGGGCATTCATCCCCATCTGGTGGGGCAGTTTGATGACTCCACTCTGATGAAGTCGTTCGGCAAGGCGGGGATGGGGATCTTCCCGGCGCCGCTGGCGATGGCTGACGAAATTGGTCGCCTCTACGGGGTGGAGCGAATTGCGACCCTCACCGACGTCACTCTCTCTTACTATCTGGTCTCGGCAGGGCGCCATCTTTCTCATCCCGGGGTACAGGCGGTGATGGAGGGGGCCCAGCAGCGGCTGGCGGCGCTGGTTGGCAATAAATAGAAATCTGGATGGCTATACATCCAGCTTGGCTCTGCCTATAATCCTCCCGCTTTGGCGCATCATGCTTAATAGGGAATCCGGTGAAAATCCGGAGCTGGCGCGCAGCGGTAAGGGGGAACGAAGCGACATCAGGGCACTGCCGTCAGGCGGGAAGCCGTCGCCGTAGGCTATCAGCCCCCGAGCCCGAAGACCTGCCAGAGTTCGTATTTCGGGCCGAGAGAAACCGGCCACGAAGTAGATACTTACGCGAACTTAAGGATCTCTCATGTCGAAGAAATTTCTGGCGGCTGCCCTGTTGCCGACGGCGGCGTTTGCCCAGCAGTTGACCATTCCCGTCAATCCCACCATGGTGGTGACCGCTACCCGCGTCGCCCAACCTGTCTCCAGCGTGCTTGCCCCGGTCAATGTGGTGACCCGGGACGAGATCGATCGCCTGCAAGCCCAGACCGTGACCGATGTGGTCAAGACCCTGCCCGGTGTGGAAGTGGTCAGCAATGGTGGCCGAGGCCAGCTCAGCTCGCTGCGGGTGCGTGGTGGCACCTCCTCCCAGACGCTGGTGCTGGTGGATGGGGTACGCAGTGCCTCCCTGACCGCCGGGATGACCGAACTGAATAACCTGCCGCTCAATCAGGTGGAGCGCATTGAATACATTCGTGGCCCGCGCGCCACCATCTACGGCTCCGACGCCATCGGTGGGGTGATCAACATCATTACCCGTCCCGACAAGGGGACAAATCAGCACAAGTTCAATATCGGTGCTGGTTCCCATCAACAGCGTCAGGCCGCTTTCAGTAGTGCCAGCCAGGTAGGTGAGGCGGGTCAGCTCAAGGTGGCTGGCGGTTTTGATGATGAAGAGGGTTACAACGTACACCCCTTGCCCGGCATCAACGATGGTGACCGTCACGGGCATCGGGGCTACAACGCCATGCTGGACTACCAGCAGGCCCTCGGCAGCAATTGGGATCTGTTCGGTACAACCCGCTGGTTCCGCAATGTGGCCCAGTATGCGGGGTCTGACGCAAACTATGCGCCGCATCGAGCCGAAACGTGGACTGAAAACCAGAGCTATCAGCTGGGGTCGCGCTATCACGATGATCGCTATCTGAGTGAGTTGCGTGGCGCCTTCTCCAGACAGGATGCGTACGACTATCTCGACAATAGCGGCCGCGATCAGGCCAATAATCGGACCTACACCCGCCAGTACAGCCTGAACTGGGTCAACAGCCTCAAGCTGAACGAGCTGTGGACGCTCGGCGGCGGTGCTGACTGGCAGCGCGACATGCTGGACGATCGCTCGCGATCTTCTGGCTCCCCCTATCCGGCAGGGGCCAAGGAGCGGGACAATACCGGGGTCTATGCCCTGGCCCAGTTCGACAACCAGACATGGCAGGGTGAGCTGAGCGGCCGCAGTGATGACAACGAGCAGTTTGGTCGTCACAACACCTGGCAAACCGGCGCAGGCTGGCGTTTTGTCGAGGATTACCGCCTGAGTGCCCGCTACGGCACCGGTTTCCGCGCCCCCTCCTTTAATGACCTCTACTATCCGGGCTCTGGCAATCCCAACCTGAAGCCGGAAGAGTCGAAGAGCAGCGAGCTGATGCTGGATGGTCAAACTGCGGGTGTCGAGTGGCGGGCCACCGGTTATCGCAACGACTTCGAACAGATGATCCAGTGGGCACCCAACAGTCAGGGTATGTGGACACCACAAAACGTTGGCAAGGCGCGCATTGAAGGGATCGAGCTGGAAGGGGAGTTCGACACTGGCTGGTTGAGTCATAGAGTCTCTGCCGAATACAAGGATCCCAAAGACAAGGTAACCGACAAGCAGTTGCAGCTGATCTCCCGCAAAGGGGCCAAGTGGGTGACGCAGGCGCAGTGGCAGCAGCTTGATGGTTCATTGAGCTGGATCTATCAGGGTGAGCGCTATGGCGATGTGGCCAACACCACAACACTTGGTGGCTACAGCGTGTGGAATCTGGCCGTTGGCTACAAGGTCACTCCAGCGCTCAAGGTATCTGGCAAGATCAACAACCTGCTTGATAAGGAGTATCAGACTGCGGTGGGTTATCCGACCGATGAGCGCGCTTACTACGTGACAATGGATTACTCACTCTAAGCCGGACCCGGCCAAGCGGAAAAATCAGGGGCCCTGCCATTGGCAGGGCCTTTTCTATTGGCGGCAGGCGGGAGTATGATCGCCGCCTTGCACCAAAGGGGAGCTCAAGTGGCCAATATTCTCGTGTTTGATTCCGGTATGGGTGGCCTGACCATCTACCGCGAGATCCGCCGCGTTCTGCCGGCACACAACTATTTCTACTGCTTCGACAACGCCAACTTCCCCTATGGTGAATTGAGCGAGCCCGCCCTGATTGCTGCCTGCACCCGCTTGGTGACCACCATGGTAGCCCGTCATCATATCGATCTGGTGGTGATTGCCTGCAACACGGCCAGCACCATAGCGCTGCCGGCCCTGCGTGAGGCACTGGATATTCCCGTGGTGGGGGTGGTGCCAGCCATCAAGCCCGCAGCTGCGCAGACTCGCAACGGTTGTATCGGTCTGCTGGCCACACCGGGCACCGTGAGTCGTGACTATACCCACGAGCTGATCGCCCAGTTTGCCCCGGGCAAGCGGGTGCTGCTCAAGGGCACCACCGAGCTGGTCATAGAAGCCGAACAAAAGCTGGCGGGCCTACCGGTCAATATGGCGCTACTGCGCGAGGTATTGGCCGATTGGCTGGAGGGGGAAGAAAAGCCGGATACGCTGGTGCTTGGTTGCACTCACTTCCCGCTACTCAATGAAGAGATTGGGCAACTGATGCCGCAATGTCAGCTTATTGACTCGGGCAGTGCCGTTGCCAAACGGGTGGCCTGGTTGCTGAGCAATGGCGGGCATGCTGTCATGCAGCCTGTACATATAGAAGAGGTAATTGCCAGGGCTTACTGTACCCGGCTGGATGGGGAGGCTCAAAAACTGACAGCCCCCTTGCAAGCATGGGGGCTGTCATCACTGAAAGAGGTTAGGTTCTGACGAGCGGTTAGGCGTCAGCTTCGCTACCTTCTCTTTCCTCTTTATCACGTTTGTCATTTGCTTCACGCACCTTGAGGGTGCGCTGCTGATACTCTTTATCATTCAAAGCGGCAATCGCTTTGGCGGCATCGGCGGCGGGCATCTCCACGAAACCGAAACCTCTGCGCTTGCCGGTTGCCTTGTCTTTCATCAACCGCACGGAAATTACCTGGCCCTGTTCGGCAAACAATTCGCGCACTGCGATCTCATTGGCGCGATAGGGCAGGTTGCCTACATATAAGGTGCAAGTCTCCTGATTGGCGATCGACTCGGCAACATTAGCCGGGGTTCGCTTCAGGAACAGCGGTACCACGAAACCGCCGATGGCCAGACCTGCTGCAAAAATCACTTCCGCTTTCAAAGAGAACTGCAGGGCCTGGGCAACCAGGTAGCCAACCACTGCCAATACCAGAGCAAGGATTGCGGCCTGCATATATACGGGAAACTTGGATAAATTCATCTTAAAAGACCTTTTGTAAATGAAAGCAAAAAAGGTGCAACACTATATTCACCTCCATGGTAACCAGCTTTCCTGATTGGCGCTACCATGGACCACTCGGGAGAGGTTATCGGCTCCAGTATGGCATTCCCAAGGTCACTAAAGGCGACATAAATGACGCTAAAATGGGAGTGAAATAACCGGATTGTGGATAACATTGTATATATACACTGAATAAGCTGTTTCTAATTGAATAATTTGAAATTTTCGTGATTTTCTTCAAAAAAAGTCTTGTCATCGCAGCGCCGCTCCCTATAATGCGCCCCTACCAGCACGGCGGAACACGCCGAACTGATGAGCCAGCTTCCTAGCGAAGTGGGCGCC
>NZ_JAAKNE010000151.1:0-8266 GCF_049170755.1 Aeromonas sp. 604176 | reverse complement strand
AGGCGTTGGTGCCAGCCCATCAGCTCGCTGATCTCCATGACCGCCATCTCGGACGGCGGCCAGTGGGCGATGATGGCCAGATCGGCCATCATCTCGTCTACGCAATGAGGTAGGCCATTCTCTTCGGTACCAAAAAAGCGCTTACCTCGCTGCCCAGCTGCATCAGGTCAGCCGGATCCATGTTGCCGATCTCGGCTTCGGTCAACATGGGGGTGGTGATGCGGGGCAGCAGTTTGGTGAGGGCGTTGACGTCCATCTGCACCACATCGGTCATATTGAGGCCGCGCATTTCGCCCGCCTTGGGTTTGCGCAGCTGGATCTCGGTGAGGGTGGTGTCGCCGCGCTGGATGGCTTGGTCGAGGGTAACGGTTTTGTTTTCCATGGTGTCGGTTCCTGGTGATGTGGTGAGGGCGGCACTTATTGGTTGGATAAGGACCGCCCATTGGATGAGGGAAGGGGTTAGAGGCCGATGGCTTTGCGGTGTTCGGCCATGCGGTCGATGCCATCGGGGCCGATCTCAATCATGTTGATGAGGTCGATTTCATGGATCACCTGACCGTTGATGGTCTCCTTGTAGTAGGTGTTGACCATGCCGACCTTTGCCTGGGAGTTGTCACCGGACTTGAGGGTGCCGCGGTCGAGCTCCTTGAAGCGGCCACGGCAGATGATCTCGACGGGTACCACCTCGGCGGTGTCGTCGCCCTGCACCGAGCCGGCAAAGCGCACCATGGTGCCGTCGGCCTTGGGTTCCCCCATGCAGCGCAGCAGGGGCTCGCCATAGCCGCCGAAGGTGAACGAGACATCGAGGGCGCTGTCATCGAATCCCATGTCGATGTTGACGGCGCCGCCCATGCCGCCGCCGCGATAGGCTTCAAACTTGCGGGTCAATTTGGCCGGGGTGAAATCTTCCGCTTCACCCACCCAGTTCTCGCCGTTGAGAAAGACGTTCAGGCGTTTGAGTTTGCGTGGCAGTGCCATGGGTGCTCCTTATGCTGCGGCCGCGACGCGGGCGCCGAAGTCGATCAGGTAGTGGTCGGTGATGCGCTGGATGAAACCGAGGTCTTCAAGCGGCGGCACCGGGGTGTAGTTGTAATCAATGCGCAGCTTGCCCGCCTTGAGGGTGTCCTTGTCGTTGAGCTCCTCGTTGTACCAGCAGTCAAACCCGAGCAAATATCCGCCGTTCACCAGCTCGCGGCCCTTGGCCTTGATCCCTTCGACGATGTCTTTGACCAGGGACGGGTGCAGCGGCTTGTCGTTGGCCCACATGTGCGCCTCGGCCATGGTGTCAGCCAAGATCTGGGCGGTGCGGGTGTAGTTCTCGAAGGCGAACAGGGGATCATCTGAGCAGGTGCGGTTGCCCCAGTAGCGAAAGCCGTCAGAGCGGATCAGGGCGGTGACCTCGTTGGCGTTGAGCAGGCCGACCTCGGTGTCGGGGTCTTGCAGATCCCAGAACAGGTTTTTGGTGATGCCATCGACCCCGGTCACGCCGACGTTCGACAGGGTCTTGTGCCAGCCAATCTCTTTGTCGATCAGTGCCCTCATGGCGGCAGCCTTGAGGCAGGCATCGAGCTTGATGCTGGCATTGGCGGCAACGTCCCACGCCGTCCAGTCGGCATGCACCAGCATCAGCTCACGGCTGGAGAAGTTTTCACGGTAGGCCAGCGCGGCTTCGACGGTCTCGGCGATGGTCGGTACATAAGCAAAGGCGCGCAGTTTCTTGGCCATGCCCGCCAGCGCAGTGGACACCGGCAGGGTGCAGTTGTCCGGCACGCAGAGGATGCGCGGCTTGACGCCGGTGGCCGGGGTGGCCCTCTCCAGCGCCTTGAGGCCGGTATAGCTACCATCGGGCTTGATGGTGCCGATGATGTTGCTGGTGAGGGCCGCCGCGTCAGCCCCCTTGGCTACGCGCACGGCGATAACGATAGTGTTGACGGTGTCATAGATGGTTTGCAGCGATCGCTTGAGGTTCCCCTCGCTGCCCGCCTTGGCGATGGCTGCCGGCAGGTTGGCGATCAGCACAGGCTTGTCGAGGGGGAAGTAGGTGGCGTCGGCGTCTTCGCTGGTGCAGACCATGCCGATCACCGCCGTGGCGACGGTGCGGATGGTACGGGTACCCTCGGTCGCTTCAACGACACGCACGCCGTGGTGGAATTGGTCCAGTGCCATAGGTTCTCCTGTTGTCCGGACGGAGCATTCTTTGCGTAGGTAATGCAGGTGATGTGAACAGGGTCAGGATGCAGGGGCAGGGGATCGCAGGCGAGCGGCGGCCAGTGTATCTGGCGTGGATACACTGGATGGGCGGTGACAACGGGGTAACGGACGGCAGTAACGAAACACCCCGCACAAGGCGGGGTGGTGATTGGTCAGATGACTTTTTCCGGTTCGGTTGGCCACTGCGGCGACTCTGGCCAGCCGGCTTGCTCCGACACCAGCGTCAGCTCGTAGCGGTAACGCTGCCAGTCGGCCAGCAACTGGGTGTGCTCTGGCTTGGCATAGCCGCCATCGACTGCGGGCTGAAGGGTGGCAATGGTCTGATTTGCCAACGTGAGGCAGTCTGACAGGCGCGCTTGCGCGCTATCTTCAGGAGAGACTTCCGTTGCTGAGGGGGGTGTGATGTTGTTACCTGAGACGACCCATCCAGGCATCACATCATCGCTGCATGCCATCCAGTCAAGCGCTTCATAATAGCGGCCAGAGGGGTCAACCTCGGTGGTTTCCATGACGACATTCTTTTCGATTCGTGCCCACATAATTACCACTCCACAATAACGATACCGTTTAATCCATCTTGGCCAGCCGCGCCCTGATTACCTGTTACCGTGGCGCCACCATTTCCCCCTCTACCCAATGAGGCGAGGGCTGTTCCACCTTGTCCTTGGCCCACAGACCCCCCTGCTGCGGAAGGCGCTGAAGCAATCCCGGCTGAACCATGGCCACCATAACCATCAATATCGCCGCCGGAACCTAACCCGCCGCCGCCTCCTGCACCACACATCGAAGAGGTGGACCCACCCACAGCGGAGTTGCCCGGGCTACCGCCGGTGGCACTGCAAAACGTGCCAAATGAACTGGTTTGCCCGGGGGAGGCGGCAACCGCCCCATTTTGTGCCCCTTTACCCCCTGTTCCGATCGTGATGGGAATACTGTCTCCCGGGGACACGTTGACCAACTTTTTGGCATATCCCCCTGCGCCACCTCCGCCACCACTGGCGTTGTAGTTGGTCGATGAGCTGGCTCCACCCCCACCGCCGCCAGCACCGACCACAGTGACCAGGACTTTATACACGCCGGTTGGAACCACCCAGTGGGTCACGCCCACCTGTTTGAAGGTTGCGAGCTGCTTTTGAATGCCCATTTTTGCCAGTTTCAAGGCGGTGACGAATTTGGCGTCATCGGTACCGGCGTTCACCTCTGTCTGGGTGGCGATCTGTGCCTTACCCTTCACGGCCTCACTGGCGGTGGCGATGGTTACCGTACCGGTCATGCCATCCACCGATTGCACCGAGTCGGTCGGGGTGAGCAGTTCTTGCCAGTTGGCCAGGGTGGCGGCGCCCGCAATCCGCAGGATGAAGCTCTTGTTGAGGTCGGTACGTACGGCTATATCCCCGACTTCGGCGGTCAGGGCCAGCATGGCGGCCTGGGTGTTGACGACAAAGGTGTCGGTGATGGCCGTGGCCGGGATCTGATTGACGGGGACCTTGCCACTGTTATCGAGTGTTGCCACCCCATTGGCTGCGCCTTTTTGTGCGCTGGGGACCGCATCGGTGATGCCATAGCCCGCCAGGGTGGTGGGGTTGCTGCCGGCGGTGATGTTGCCCTTGGCATCGACGGTGACCGAGCGATAGGTGCCCGCCACCACCCCCGAGTTTTTATAGGTGGCGGTGATGGTGATGTTGCCGCTGCCATCAAATGCCGCCTGACCGGTCACATCACCAGCCAGGGCGATATTGCGGGCGGTGCTGAGCTTGTTGGCCTTGCCCGCCGCCGTGTTGCCCCCTTCGATATCATCGACGTGTTTTTTCAGGTAGGCGGTACGATTGGCAAGCGCTTGTGCTTGCTTGTTGGAGATGCCGCCCGGGCCGCCCAGCACCGGATCACCGGTTTCGAGTTGGTAGATGCCAGCCTCCCAGCTGACGACCTCTTGTAAATTCGCCATATCACGAGGCTCCGTGGTTGTAGTTGCCGTTGTAGGTTGCGGCGCCGTTGTAGGTAACGGGCGCCCGGGTGTAATCGAGCGCAGAGAGGTGGCAGCGGGCTGGGGCCATCTCTGCCAACAGGCGCTTGATGCGGTTGGCCTGTTCGGTGGTGACCGGGCGAGTCAGGATGACCCGATAGACTGCCCAGCGGGTCGGGTCGCCATGGGGTTCGTTGCCGTTGTAGCTGAGGGTGCCGTCATAGCGGCGGCCGGTGGCGCGCTCGATGATGGTGCTGTCGCCAAAGCCCAGCACGTTCAGCGCTTCCTTGATGGCCCATGGGGTTCCCTTGCGCTGATGCAACCTGAACGAGGCTTTGATCAGCGCCCGCTGCTGGTCTTCCGATTCCGCCAGTTCCCACCAGTCCACCGAGCGGGCCCATGCCAGCCAGGGCAGCAACGGCGTCGGGCAGGTGTCGGCAAAGCGGGTGGAGGTAATGACTTCTGGTGTCAGGTTGTAGGCCAGCGCGGCGGCGGTCAGGTGCTCCAGACGGGTTGCAGAGGGTGGCAACAGATCCCGGGTTGCCGGGATTGCCAGTGGCAGGCGATGCACCTTGTGCGACCCCATGCCACCGGCATCGACCCCTTGGCTCGCCAAGCGAGTGATGGTGGTGAACGGGCCTACCAATGGGGGAGCTAGTCCATCGTGTGCCAGGGTGATGGTCAGGGCTGGCTGGGTTGCTGTTGGCAGGGCTGGCGCTATCGGGTAGATGATCTGGGCGTACTTGGCGATCGGTGTGCCCATGGCGCCGGTAAAGGCGGTTGCCGCCTGCGCCAGTTTGGTTTTCAGCAATAGCGCACCTTGCTGACCGTCAGCCAGATCACCGATGGTCTGTCGTACCTTGGCTTTGTGGCTGCCGATGACGCCGAGAGCGAATCCTGCAGGAGCCAGCCGTTGCTGAATGGTCGGCACCTCGATGGCATCAGGTTGTAATCCGCCAGTACCGAGCCGGGTTCTGACTCCCGCCGTGCCGACAATTCCGGCATCAAGCCCGACAAGGGTTATCTGTGTTGACATGTCAGCCGCCCCCATGGCGAGCAGGTCGCCCATTGTTGCAACCGTGGCCCGGATGGTCGTTGCCGGAGCGCCCTGTGCGCCATCGCTGATAGCGATGGCTTTGGTGCGGCTGGTCAGCTTGTTGGCCCCGGCTGCAAACTGGCTGATCCCGGTTGGCTTGGCGCGTTGAATGAGCGATGCCATCCCGACTTGGCCTGCTTCTATCCCTGCCACTGTCAAGCCAACTCTGACCCCGGCAATGGCGTCGGGCACCGGATCATCCGGGCCTTGCACTGTGCCCCGATAGAGAGCTGCCCCGTCATGTGACAGGGTGCCGTCGTGATAGGTGAGTGACCCGCGCCAGACGGGATAGAGGGTTGCCATCAGAGCTTGAAGATCTTATTGGGGCCGTTATCCCAGGCGATGATGATGTCGCCGCCGTTGGTGCTGACCGGCAGGCCCGCCGCCGTATCGAACAGGGCGATCAGCGGGCTGGTCGCGGCGTTGCCGGTGTCTTTGTAGATGGCGCAGTAGTTGACGTTGGCGGTTGGCACGGCGGTGAAGGTGACATCGGCCGCATCAAGCACGCCAGCAGCCACGGTTTTGCTGGTGAGGGTCTGCGGGGTGCCGACCACATGGGCCGAGATCCCGCTGTAAAACTCATCACTGGCAAGGGTCGGTGAATAGGTGCTTTTGAGCAGGGCACACTTGAGGGTGTCGGCATTGGCATTGATGGCGCCGGTGAGAAACTTTTCGCGGCCTTTGTCATAGAGGGCGTTTGCCATGGTGGTGTCCTTAGTCGAGGGTGATGGAGGTGAGTTTGGCGGCCTGCTGTGCGCTGCAGGTGACGTCGGTCAGCGGCGCGCGCAGGGTGACGCTGTCGATCCCCGGCTGGTGCAGGGCGGCATAGATGGCGGAAAGCGGGACGGTGGCCCCGACCCGGTAGTAAGCGGTGGCCGTTTTGGCCATGGCCTCTTTTGCGGCGGCAATGGCCTGCTCTTTACCCAAGCCGATGGCGTTGAGGGTGGCATCAACGGCATAGGGTTTGAGCTGGGCCGGTTCGACTGCCACCAGATCGCAGAGCGGGCGCACGTCTTCGGCAGATAGCGCTTGTTCGACCAGATTAAGGGTGTCTGCGCTCGGCTGGCCTGCCGGTGAGAGGATGGTCACTCTGACGGTACCCGGGGTGGGGCTATCGACGGCGACATCGGCCACCTCGGCACTGGCCGAGAGGGCGTGGAACTTGTAGGCATTGATCGGGCCCGCCGTAGCCATGCCCTCATAAGCCATTTGGCAGCGCATGCGCAGGCGGTCATCAGATTCATACACCGGCTCGATGGGCGGGGTTGCTGATGGATTGCCCGGGGTGACCAGCAGGCGTTCGAGTTCATATTCACCGGCCACATGGTCAAGGGTGGTGCCACTGGCAAAGGCGAGCAGGGTCTGCTTGGCTGCATCGTTAATGCGGGCCCGCAGGATCAATTCGTTGTAGGCGTGCTCCTGCAGCAGCTTGTTGAGCGGCTCTGATTCGAGCTCCAGCGTGGCAGCGATGGCCGCCTGCTGGTCTGCCGGGTAGTAGCTGATCAGGATGGCTTTGCGCTTGGCCAGAATGGCCTCGAAGTCGAGGGTTTCCTCGACTTCCGGTGGCGGTAGTTGGGTCAGGTCTACATTGCTCACTGGGCGGCTCCTGTCGGAATGGGGATGGTTGCAGACTCCAGCACGCCGCCATCTTTACGCTGCCAGGTGAGCTCGATGGTGAGAGCACCATCCATGCCGCCGCCCAGTACATCGACGCGGGTGACGGTGATGCGCGGCTCCCAGTTGATAAGGGCCTGCACGGTGGCGGCCATCAGGCGCAGGCGGGTGGCTTGATGCTGTGGCATGTCGATGAGGTAAAAGAGCTCGCTGCCGTAGTCGCGGCGCATCACCCGCGAGCCCACCGGAGTGATGAGGATGTCGCGCACCGACTGGATAATGTGGTCGGTGGTGCTGATGGCGCGGCCATTGGCGGCATTCATACCGAGCCAGTTCATACCGGGCCCCCTGATTGGCCATCGCCTGGCTGCACTTTGTCATGGCTGTGCTCTGTTACTTCGATGTCGCCCACCTTGGCGGTGTTACAGATGAGGCGCTTGGCCTGGAGCTGGTTGGTGCAGATGGTCTTGGGGGTATCGAGAGTCACGCTGACACTGGCGACGATAGTGGCCTGCCTGATGCCGGTGGCATTGAGCTCCCCGGTTGCCGGGTTGTATTCGATGACGGTGCCGTCGCTGTATTCGGTGCGGTCAAGGTCCGGGTTGTCATTTTCGGCCAACGGTTCGGGGTACTGGTCAGCATTGAGGCGGCCGACGATATAGGCATTGCGCAGATCGCCGCTGACCGAAAGCAAAATCACCTGCTCGCCCAGGCTCAGGCGGTGGCGGGTGCGGTTAGCCCCGGCCCTGTCTGTGGTGTAGGGCCGCCAGTTGGTGGTGATGTCGCCGGTTTTGACGCGACATTCCCCTGATCGCACGGCGGTGACGGTGCCAATGCGGATCAGGTTGTCGATCAGGCGTTTGAGTTCGGTTGGGGTTGGTTGCATGGGGCCATTGTTTTGGGCAATGGCCGGTATGGCGAAAGGTTGCCATTGTGTAGAGACTCTACACAATGGCCGATTAGATAGGTCGAGTCGTTAGCCTTTCACCGTTTTGAATAGAGTGGCCAGTTGTTCCACACCATCAAAGGTTGCAGGCAAATCGCTATCGTTATTAACGAGACCAGAAAAAATAATATTTTCAAAGCGGTCTAGTGTTACATCACTATTTTTCTTTATCTCAGCTGCATGTTCTGAGTAATGTTGTATGAATCGACATAGGGTCATTCTTAATTCAATTTGCAAAACCTGAGCGCAAATTGCTTTGTAATTAAAAAGAAGGACTCTAAAGAAGTAGAGCAATATAGCAGCAAATGAGAGTAATGGCAGTATTTCAAATATTTTACTAGATATATTTTCACTGTTATTTTGAGCTGTTTGAGCTGTTTGAGCTGTTTGAGCTGTTTGAGCTGTTTGAGCTGTTTGAGCTGTTTGAGCTGTTTGA
>NZ_JAAKNE010000150.1:0-8479 GCF_049170755.1 Aeromonas sp. 604176 | reverse complement strand
CCCCTCATCCCCAGCCCTTCTCCCGCAAGGGGAGAAGGGGGCAAACCAGCGTCCGGGTGCATTTATCGGCAGGCCGTGCGTAGGGTGGGTAGAGCGCAGCGAAACCCACCGTTTGTCAGAGCGAGGTGGCGCAATGATTGGCAGGTTGCCATCAAAGCGGCGCCAGCACGGCCATCAGCGCTTTTTCTGCATCGCTAAAGGCGGCGGCGTCGGCGGGCTTGGCGCCCACCCCGAATACCCCCGGGTTACCGATGGCATCGAGCACCCTGGCCAGCGCCTGTTCGGCCGCCTTGCGATCTCCTTCATTGAGTGATGGGAGGATCAAGTCGAGGAAGCGCTTGCTCTTGACCACCAGCACCTTGGCGGTCTGGTAGTCGCCAAGATTCTGGCTGGCCCCTTCGAGGCGGCGCTCGATCTCCGCCTTGTAGGCGCGGTTGAGCAGGGCGGCGGTGGTGGCAGCGTCTTTGGCCTTGATGGCGGCGGCCAGCGGCCCTTGCAGTTCCACCTTGTGGTGCTGTTCCAGATAGGTCAGCTCGTCGGCAATCTCGCTCAAGGTGGTGCTGGCATCCTTGCCGTCAGTGGCGGCGCCCAGCAGCGC
This sequence comes from Aeromonas sp. 604176, assembly GCF_049170755.1. Classification (NCBI taxonomy): domain Bacteria; kingdom Pseudomonadati; phylum Pseudomonadota; class Gammaproteobacteria; order Aeromonadales; family Aeromonadaceae; genus Aeromonas; species Aeromonas sp. 604176. The sequence goes on along the minus strand of NZ_JAAKNE010000150.1, from coordinate 7,881 downwards.
TTCGCGGGCGTCGATCAGTGGCTCCTTGCCGGCGGCGGCGTAGGAGTAAGCCTGCGCCTGCCCGCAGAGGGTCAGCAGCAGGGTGAGGGCGAGTAAACCCGGGCGGATGGTCATCCTGTTCTCCTTACTTATGCCAATGGCGCGGCACTCAGGCCACGCTCTGGGTTTCAATCACGGTATTTTCGTTGCGATGGTTAAAGATGGCGTGGCGTCTGTCCACCCCGTCGATCACCATGTCGGCAGCCATCATCCCCATCTCCATGGCGGTGTCGGTGAAGATGTAGCGGAATGTCCCCTGACGGCCGGTCATGATGAGGTTTGTGATGGGCATCAGCGCCTTGATCGCTTTGTTACGACGGGCCTGATAGCCCAAATCCATCAGCGGATAGGCGTACTCGCTGCTGGCTTCGAAGGTCTCATCGCCAAGCTTGGCGGTATCGACACCGAGGCTCGCCAGATCGGCGATGACCCGACCTCGCAGGTCGGCCAGCGGCGCCTGCCAGGTAGCATCCCCCGGATTGCAGGGGATCTCCAGCATTACCGAGGTCTGGCCCTGGGGCGCCATAAAGGGGCTGCGGCGGCGCGGCTCCTGCAGGCGGGTGGCCAGAATATGGGGGTCGGAGAGGTACTGCCAGGTGTTGTCCGACAGGTTCTCCTGTTTCAACGGCATATTGACGAAGCGAAGCGACCGGTAGTGCAGATCGCACGGTAAGCCCAGATGCTGGCAGGTGAGCGGCAGCGGCAGGGTGGAGATCACCTGATCAAAGCGCTCGCTCTGCTCAATGTCATCTTGTTTCCAATAAACCCGCTCGATGCGGTCATCAGCCTGCTCAAGGCGGGTGATGGTTGCGCCGGTTTTGAGCTCAACGCCCTCTGCCACCAGCCGCTCCCCCAGGGTGGTGAAGATCTGGCCGAAGCCATATTTTGGGTAGCGGTATTTGCGGGCATAGGTGCGCACCGAGATACTGCCGTTGCGTCTTGGCAGCAGGCGGCGCGCCACGTCTTTCAAATCGATGAGGCTGATGCGCTGACCGGCCCAGTCGGCGGAGAGCTTGTCCGGGTTGATACCCCACAGCTTGCCGGTGTAGCCCTCGAAAAACTGGCGATAGAGGGTGCGGCCGAAGTGACTCTGGATCCACTCGGCAAAGCTCGCCTTGGCAAAATCATCCGGCTTCTTGCTAAAGGGCAACAGCAGCAAGTCTTTTACCGCCCCGGCCATCAGGGCGAGCGGCGCCGTCTTGAGCAGGTTGGGCAGGTTCAGGGGGTAGTCATAGGTGCGCCCGCCAAAGCGGATAACGCTCTTGCGCTCGGCGTGGAGCAGGTCGTCACCCATCAGCTCGTCGATAAAGGCGAGCAGCTCGGGGTTCTTGGTGATAAAGCGGTGCCCGCCGTAGTCGAAGCGATACTCGCCGTCGCGCCCCTTGAAGGTCTGGGTGGCGCACATGCCGCCGACCACCGGCTCCTGCTCGAACAGGGTGACTGCAAAACCGGCGCAGCGCAGGCGCCAGGCCGCCATCAAACCGGCGGGGCCAGCGCCCAGCACTGCAATGCTTTTCTTGTTGTTATCGCTCATGACCTATTCCAAAACTACTTGATAGATCAGGAAACCGCGCCAAGGCGCGGCCCCCGAATAGTGTTGTTACCCCGTGGCCTTGTTGCTTCAGGGCGTGTTGGCTCAGCCCTTGCCAGTCGCGGCACTTACCTGCGGGTGATAGCTGCGCTGCCAGAGGGTAACGAAGATCGCCAGATAGAGGGCCCAGGTCAGCAGCTGCAAGCCAGCGGGTGAGGCATTGTAGCCAAACAGGGCGCGCAGGAAGGTACCAAATACCCCCTGATCGTCGAGAATGTGGCTGATGTCGAACACCGGCGTGGTCCAGAAGGTGATGATATCTGCCGCCTGCAACATGTTGACGGCGGACGAGAGCAGACCTGCGGCGATGATGATGATAAGCAGGCCGGTCCAGCGGAAGAAGGGGGCCAGCGCCACCTTGCGGGTGGAGCGCAGCAGCCCCCACACCAGCGCGATGGAGACCAGCAGCCCCGCCAGCGCGCCCATCAGGCCGGATTGCAGATCGACCCCTTGCCCGGAGTAGAGCAGGGCGGAGAAGAAGAGCACGGTTTCAAACCCTTCGCGCATCACCGCCAGAAAGGCGAGCAGCACCAGACCAAACAGGTTGCCGCCATCGATGGCTGCATCGATGCGCGCCGTCATGGCCCCCACCTGGGATTTGGCCTGTTTTTGCATCCAGATCGCCATATAGGTGAGCACCAAGGTGGCGAAGATGAGGATCCCCGCCATCAAGAGGTGGTTGTAGCGCTCGCTCTCGAACTGGCTTACCACCACCTGGAACAGGAAGGCAACGACCAGGGAGGCGACAAGGCCAAGCCCCACCCCCAGGTAGATGAACTTGTTGTAGCGACTAGCCCCCAGCTTGGCGAGGTAGGAGAGGCAGATGCCGACCAGCAGGAAGGCTTCCAGCCCCTCGCGCAGGGTAATCAGAAAACTTGCAAACATCAGGATTGAGGCTCCGTAGCGGGCGTGACGGGGAGAGGCTGCAATGTAAGTTGCAACCGATTTAGCTGCACTATGGGTGGCTCCGGCAAGCTGGGCTCGGCGGCGCGCACCGCATCATTGACCCACTTGGGGTAGGTGCGGAAATTGAGTTTGATATCGGTCTTGAAGGGCCCTTGGGCTTCTGCGGGCAGCGGCCAGACTTCATCCCGCCAGCCATCGGCCGGAATGCGGGTATCTTCCAAGAGCTTGGCGTAGCGCCAGAACTTGAGCCCCACCGGCTTGCCCTCGGCATCACCGAACACTTTGCGAAACAGTCTCGCATTCTCAGGGACAGCACCATCCACCGGCTGGCCGCTGGCAAGCACCACCTTGCCGTTGGCGTCGGTGACGGTCAGCTCCAGCCAGAGTTCACGAAAATCGGCCACCCCGGTGGGCAGGGCATGGCCCGCACCGGTATTGGCGACCCGCACCACCAGCTGCTGACAATCGGCCGTCGGTTCGATACGGGCGGAGAGTGTCGCGCTGGAGCGCAGCAGGGCCAGACTCTCCTGCTCGAGTTCAGGATTGCGCAGCCCCACCAGCTGGTGCTGGGCGCCGGTGAAATTGTGGCGATAGAGCCGCGCCTTCATGGTGCCGTTTTCGGTGGACTGGCCCGCCACCGGCGCACCGCCATTGCCTGGCTCCGGGTTCATATGGCAGTCGATGCAGGTGCGCCGCTTGGCGGGATCCTCGGCGTTCGCGAAGCTGGATTTTTCCCACTCGTCCCAGGTGTTGACGATATTGGCGCCGGTGCCTGGGGCAAACTCGTTGTGGCACGACTTGCACAGGGCCGCGTCGCGGTAGAAATCCTTCTGATAGGAGGCTTTGTGGGCCGCCGGACGGGCGTTGATCTGCCGCTCGGCCAGCCAGTGCTGGAGGCTGCCGCCCGCGGCATCCTCGAACACATAGCTCTCGCGGTCTTTCAAATTCACGGTAAAGGCGCTGTTGCCGCCCGCGCCTTCTACCTTGGTGATGCGATGGCAGAGCACGCAGCCGGTCCCTTCCTCCACCACAGGTTCGCCCGCCTTGTGGGCGGCAATCAGCGAGGCGCCGCCCTGCTCGAACATGTGGGAGCCCTTGGGCAGATCCAGCTGGCCTGTCATCACCTGCTGGGGCATGTGGCAGCCCTGACACCATTGGCCAAACGCTTCTCCTTCGGTTTCGCGGGCCAGCGCCTGCACCACCTTGTAGTAGGGGTGGGAGTTGCCCATCAGCCGGTGGTTGCTCTCGCTCCAATCTTTGAAGGCCTGTTGGTGGCAGTTCTGGCAGGAGGCGGAGTTGAGCCACTCCTTCGGGTGGGTAGTCGGCGCCTTGGCGGGATCCGTGCGCGGGGCATCGAGTCGCAGCCAGTTGGCGAGATAGGGGAGGTTGCCATCGGCGGTGACGAAGGCGTGCAGATCTTCCATCATCGCCTTCACCTCGGGCTGGGGCTTGGCGGGGTCAACTGCCTCGGCCCCATCGCGGGTGTCATGGCCCATGCCGCCCTGGGTCTGCTGGGTCATGCGCAGGTATTCGCCGACAAAATCCCCCGCCACCATGTTGGTGAGGTTGGCGTGGCCGTTGATGGCGTTGTCGCCGCTCTTCTGGCGATGGGCCGCCATCAGATAGCGGTTGGTGAAATTGAATCCGTCCAGATGGCAGGAGTTGCAGCTCATCCAGTTGTCTCCCGCCATGGGGAAGCGTGGGTTGGACGCAGTGTTACCAAGGTTGAACAGCCGCTCGCCGCGCTGAAGCGGTTCGGGGCGCGGATCCGTCTCTACCAGCTTGGCGAAGTGGGGCAGATCGACGGTGACTCGGGCAAACGGGCCGCTACCGCCGCTATTGAGGCGGGTAAGATCCTGCCCCATGGCGTTGTGCACCAGAATATGGTCGCCATCGATCAGCAGATCCCGCGGATTCTGGCCCGGCAGGTGACGCAAGAGCTGGGTCGCCTTGGCGCCCCCCTGAAACTTCTTGCGGCGGTGACGGTTGTTGTTGGACTTGCCGCTGCGGGAGAGATCAAACACCAGCAGATCTTCCGAGCCCGCCAGGGTCAGATAGACCCGCTTGCCGTCGGCGGCAAATCGGGCTGCAAACGGGTTGGAGACGATCTGGCTGCGGTTGCCGACGCTTGGCAGGTTGATCTGCAAAAAGAGCTGTTTTCTTTCATCGACCCGCTCTTTCTCCTCATCGAGATCGATGATGGAGACCGCCGGAAAGACGGTGCTCTGAAACTGGAAGGGGTGCTCGAAGCTCCACAGCACATGAGGCAACCAGGCCTCGCTGCCATCGGGGGAGAGGGCGATGCCATCGAGCAGGCGCGGCAATCCCTGAGAGTCGCTCGGCGTGTCGCTATGGGTCTCGGCCAGGGTAATGAGCTTGGGCTTGGGAAGCGAAGATCCCTTGGCGCCGTGGCCAAGCGTGGCGAGATCATAGATGGCGAGCTGGCCGGTCATGGCGTGGGTGAGCAGCAGGCGATCGTCGTTGGTCAGGGCCAGTCCACGGGGAGTCTCGGCGGTTTCTGCATCCAGCTGGAGGTTGCCGGCGCTGTCGTAAGCCTGCAGACGAGCTGATTCGAACAGCGTGACCCAGAACCACTGCCGTTTGGCATCGAAGATGACCCCGTAGGGTCTATGGCCGGTGGGGATCGCCTTTTCCAGATCGAGATCATCATCCAGCAGCAACAGGCGATCACCGCTGTAGTCGGTGACCAGCAGGGTGCCGTCATCGGCGCGGGCAAGCTGGCGTAGATCGCCCCCCAGCTGCACCTCTTTGAGCCGCTTGCCGCTATCGCGCTCAAGCAGGGTGACGGAACCTGCGCTCAGGTTGGCGGTGACGAGGCGCGGGCTTTGCCCCTCCTCATAGGCGATCATCCCGGCGCCCATCTGCTGGGCCAACGCAAAGGGGCTGGTCAGCAGCAGGAGGAGGGCCAGCAGGGGTGACAAATATGCAGAGAACGATGACTTCAACATGGGATCAGGAGCGCCATTTCAAGATGGTCCAGCGCCAGGCGTGGCGCAGCACCAGAGGAGTTAACGCCAATGCGCTCAACCAGTGGGCCCAGCTGGCGAGGTTGCCCATGGCATCGCCCGGAGTGCCGTGCAGCACCAGCAGCAGGCCACTGGCCAGACAGAGCAGCAGCAGGGCTTCAATAATCCGCCCCGTGGTGCGTAAAAAGGGTTTGTTGCTGCGGTTCAACAAGCTGCGATGGGAGAGCCAGAAGGCGCCAAACAGCAGGGGAAACAGGGTGAGCGAGAGCATCACATGCAAGAACAGATTCCAGCGCGCCAGCGACCAGAGCGGGGTCAGCGGCTCCCACAACAGTAGGCCGGAGAAGAACATCAGATAGAGGGTACCCTCGGCGGCCTGATGGTGGTAGGCCAGCCACTGCCAGAATTGTCGGGGTGAGAGAGAAAGGCTTGTCATAAAGGCTCCAGCACCCGGGCGGGGCAGCCCGGGGGGAGCAAGTTTATAACGCAGTAAAAGTAATGAAAAGTGTTATCAATTCCATTGATAATGAATCAAGCCTGAATGAACGGGGTGACCTAACACGACGATTGATAATTCCTTATCCGCTTGGCCGCCACCTATGGGGCGAGAGTGCGGGCGCAGCCGCTCCTCGACAGCGGGGCAGCTTGCGGCTCGGGGTTATGGCCGCGCGTCGGGCATTCAACTCACCAAGAGGCTTTTTATATTTATTTCAATTGATTGCAGCTAAAACTTGGCTAGATTTTCGACTTCTGATGAGGATCATCAGCAGCATATTCCCGTAGCTGGCGACTGCGCAGCAGATACCAGAGTGACCAGAGGCTGGCGACCAGCACCAGTGCGGTAGGCCAGCTGAATGACCACTTCTGCAGATTGAGGCTGTGCAACTGCATCAGCAGGCCGCTGACGGCAGAGCAGAGCAGCAGCAACGGGCTGTGGCGCCGGAGTCTGGCGCGAATGCTCTGGGTCTGCTGATAGGTGCCCCCGCAGGCGAGCAACGCCAGCATTGCGGGTACGTCGGTCAGCAGGCTGATGTAGAGGCTGATCCTGTCGGGATAAAAGAGGGTCAGGATTTCACTGCCGCTCTCGCGGGTGACGCCGGCCATCAGAAACAGCCAGACCGAGCGGGTCAGCAACAGGGCGATGGGCCAGAACCAGAGGGGAGGGCGCAACTGGCCGTGATCGTCATATCGATGTTCGGGGTAGAGGGTCATGGTTGCCCGATATCCATTCATAGAGTGCAAGTGATGCAAGGGATATGGGGCGAAGGCGAGCCCTTTGCAAGGCGCGGGAGAGAGCGGGAATTAATCGGGGGGCCATGCCCCCCAATCCGCGAAAAGTTGTCTTGTGCCGAGCGGCTGGCGTTACAGCCACCCCTTGCGCTTGAAGAAGAGCCCGGTGCCCAGCGATGACATCACCATCAGCACCAGCGAGAGGGGATAGCCATACTCCCAGGCGAGCTCAGGCATGCGGCCAAAGTTCATGCCATAAATACTGGCGATCAGGGTCGGCGGCAGGAAGATCACGGCGGCAACCGAGAAGATCTTGATCACCTTGTTCTGCTCCAGATTGGTCACCCCCATGGAGGCCTCCAGCTGGAAGTTGATCTTGTCGAACAGGAACTGGGTGTGAGGCAGTAGTGACTCCACGTCGTGCAGCATCTCGTCGATCCACTTGTTCTGCTCCAGGCTCATGCGCTGGCGCAGGCTGCGTTTGAGGAAACGCAGGGCGCGGCGGGTATCGTGCAGGGAGAGACGGATCTGGCCGTTGGCCTCTTCCTGTGCCAACAGCTCCTTGAGCATAGGGTTGATCTGATCCGGCTCGAAGATCTGATCGGCGGTGTTTTCCAACGTCTTGTAACCATCTTCGATAAGATCGGAGAGGTACTCCACCTTGAGGTTTTGTACCTCCAGCAGGATATCGAGGGCATCCTCCACCTCCAGCCGATCCTGGCGCATATAGTGGCGCAGCAGGCGCACCAGCCCGATGTCATCTTCACGAATGCTGATCAGCAGGTTGTTGCGCAGGGTAAAAGAGACGTGGACACCCTTGGTGTCACGACCGATCCGTTGGGGAAACAGGGAGTGAATGTGCAGACCATCGGTATCCCAGTAAAAACGGGCGGATGCTTCGATGTCGTCGAGCTCTTCCTTGTCGGGAACCTCTTCCAGGAACAGGCCCGTCAACCATTCTCGCTCTGCCGTGTCCGGCTTGTAGGCATCCAGCCAGACCGTGTTGTCAGGTACTATGTCGTCAGGCCCGAGCGTGACTATGTCCAGCACCTTGTTATTGAGAATGTAGGCGGTGATCATCTGTCCCCCCTTAAAAAGTCATGGGTAATCAGGGATGGTTGCACAGGT